>JAFTAC010000331.1 GCA_017458805.1 Victivallales bacterium
TGCTAATTGCTAATTGGTTATGCCAGCCACTCGTCCTTGTGCGCAGCGACGAATGCGTCGTCGTTGAGGTGCGGGTAGGCGGCGTGGACGCGTGCAATCTCCTCGGCCTGGCCAGGGGACATGGTCTCGTTGGGGTCCAGGCACCAGATGCCAGGCAGGAGCCCTTGCTGGTGGAGGATGTGGTGCAGGCCTGCGATGCAGCCCTTGAAGGCGTTTGCGGTGTCGAAGAAGGCGGCGTTGCAGTCGGTGACCTCCATCGCCTTCTGCATCAGGGCGACGGGGATGGGCTGGCCTGAATCGGCGATGGCACGGCACTCGTTGAAGAGTTCAACGGCCTTCTTGACCCAGACGCTCCAGTGCCCCAGCAGACCGCCGCGAATGCGCATGGTCTTCAGCCCCTTGGCGGTGACGATGCGGTATGGGGTGATGAGGTCAAGGACGATGTTGTCGTCGTTGCCCGTGTAGAGGGTGATGTCATCGCGCCCCGCATCGGCGACGGCACGGACGACGTCGAAGGTCATGTAGCGGTTGAAAGGCGCCATCTTGATGGCGGCAACGTTCTCGATTTCGGCAAAGCCGCGCCAGAACTCGTATGGAAGGGGACGTCCGCCGACGGCGGGCTGGAGGTAGAAGCCGATGAGCGGCATCACCTCGGCGACCTTGCGGCAGTGTTCGACCATCTCTGGGACAGTGGCCTCCTTCATGGCTGCGAGGCTGAGCAGACAGGCGTGGTAGCCAGCCTCCTCGGCAAACTGCGCCTCTGCGACAGCCTGTTCGGTCTTGCCGCAGACGCCGCAGACCTTCACGTTGGGCTTGCCAGTCTTCGCCGCCACCTCATCCATCGTCTCGGCAACGAGTTTCAGCACGGGCTTGAAGAGGCCGATTTTGGGGTCGCGTATCTGGAACTGGGTGGTATGGACGCCCGCTGCGACGCCGCCCGTGCCCGCCGCCAGGTAGTACTTGACCAGCGCCCGCTGGTGTTTTTCGGAGAGTTTGCGCTCGCTGTTCAATGCCAGCGGCATGGCGGGGATGACGGTGCCGCCGAACAGCAGGTCGGCCACGGCTTTCGGAAGATTCTTCTTGTTCATTCTTTGGATTCCTTGGTTGTATCTTGTTGTTTCAATGGATTGTTATTTGCGTGTCTGGCCTCCAGCCTGTCCAGTTTCTTCATCTCATGCAGGAACATGAAGAAGGCGAGCACGCCGCCGAGGAAGTCGGAGACGGGGCCGCTCCACCATATTCCGTTGAAGCCGATAAGGCGAGGCATGATGATGAGCACTGGTATCAGGAAAATCACCTGGCGTGTCAGGCTGAAGAACAGGGAAAGCCTTGCATTTCCGATGGACTGGAAGTAGTTGGAGGTGATCATGCCAACCGCGATGAAGGTGAACCCCAGCGAGGCGGCCCGCATCACATAGTTGGCGATGCGGATGAGCTCCTCGTCCTTGGTGAAGCATGCGGAGAAGACGGGGGCCAGGCAAAGCAGCAGAAGCGCGCTCGTCAGGCACAGCCCTGTGCCAAGCCCCAGAGCCAGCCTGAACGCTTTCTTGACGCGCATGTAGATGCCTGCGCCGAAGTTGTAGCCGACAATGGGCTGCATCCCCTGCATGACTCCGAACGTCGGCATCAGCAGGCACATCATCACCGTGTTTGTGATGCCGAAGGCCGCGATGCCATAGGTCGCCGCCTGCGAACTCTCCGCGAAGTGTTTGCAGCTGTGGTTGTAGAGGATGACCACCGCGCTGTGTACGAACTGCATCAGGCACGGAGCCATGCCGATGGAGACGACGCGCCAGAAGAGCTTCGGATAGATGCGGATGTACTTGAAGCGCAGCTTCAGCACCCCTTGCTTCAGCCCGAAATGGAGCATCACCCACGTCGAACTGCACATCATGGCGATTACGGTCGCGTATGCCGCGCCCGCGATGCCCATCTTGAAGCAGAAGATGAAAATCGGGTCCAGAATGATGTTTAGGATGGCCCCCAGTGCGATGATGTACATGCACTTGGTCGCGTTGCCTTCCGAGCGGATGATGTTGCTCATGCCGAAGCTGATATGCTGGAACACATTGCCCCACAGGATGATGGAGAGATACTCATGTGCGTATGGAATTGCCTCTGGCGTGCCGCCGAACAGAACCAGGATCTTGTCCAGGAAGACAAGGAAGATGGTCTGGAAGGTGATGACGAAGAGCAGGAACATGGCGACTGCCTGCCCCACCACCTTCTCCGCGTCATCCACGTCCTTTTTGCCAAGCAGAAGCGAAACGATGGCGGAGGAACCCTGCCCCACCATCATCCCGAAAGCCATCAGGATGATCATGATGGGAAAGGTCAGTGAGAGCCCCGCCTGCGCGTTCGCGCCCACCCCGCGCCCGATATAGAGCCTGTCAACGATGTTGTAGAGGCAGTTGATGAAGGTGGAGATGACGGCAGGCGTCGCGAAGCGCAGTAGCAGCTTCGGAATGGGGTCGCGCCCGATGAAATCTGATGAGTGTACGGCGGCCATTGGCGTTTTGCAGAAGAGGTTGTGGTCAGATCATCTCCCAGAGTGAGGCGACGGCGGCGTCCGCCCAGGCCTGGCCTGTTCCCTTCGGTGCGCGGACATGGCGGCAGAGCCGTGTCTCGTAGCTGCCCTCGTCCAACGCCTGGTCGGTGGCCGTGTAGCCGTTGTAGCCGTTGGCGAGGCCGACGGTCATGGTGTGCGGGAACGGGGAGCGCGCCTTGATGTCCAGTCCAAACTCCACAAACACCTCGCCGTTGAGGGCGGCGATGGCGGTGTCGCCGATGTGCATCGTCTGCACGAGGATGTCGTATTCCTGCGGCAAGTTCTGCATCAGGACGAACTCCCGCGCGTAGATCCACTCGCTGAAATTGGACTGGTCGCAGGAGTAGTAGAGCTTTTTCGCCTTCTCCAGCTCCTCGGGCGTGGTGGTCCTTGCTTTGAAGGGCACCCAGCTGTTGCGCCCCTCGACCTTGCCTTCGGAGGCGAACTCCTTCTCGTTCAGGCTGCACCACACGCGCCAGGTTTCGGCGGCCACGATGTTGGCGATGCGTTCCTGCTTGTAGTACGGCCCCATTTCAGGCGGTTCGACGCGCACTTCGGGGCTGTTCCAATCGACGTTGTTGATGTTCCCCTGGCAGCCGTTGGCGAGGATGACCATGAACTTGTTCCCTGCAATGCGCTGCAGAGCTTTCGAGTAGTCCTCGAAGTAGTCCGCCGAGATGGCGAACCCCTTGGAGTTTCCGATGTAGTGCAGCGAAAGGTTGGCATAGACGGCGATGGGCAGCCTTGTCCCCCGCTCGCGGATGATGAGCAGCCCGAGCTGCGGATCCGTGGGGCCTGCTGGGCAGATGACGTCGGGGGAGTTCTTGGGCGGGTTCATGCGGAAGGAGCCGTCCTTCATGCGTCCGCGCCTGTTGTGGCACTCCGCCGTGCAGTCGCCGCTTGTGTAGGCGATTTCGGCGGGGCGCATGTTGGCGATGGAGGCACGGGCCGCCTCCAAAATCTTCTCGGGCAGCGCATTGATGTAGGTGACCTGCGGCGGGGTGCCCAGCAGCCCCGAAATCGACGGCCCCGTGTGCGTGTGGACAGCCGAGATGATGATGTTCTGCACAGGGATGCCCGTGTTCTTGCAGATGAGCTCCTTCGCCTTCACGCAGACGTAGTCCGGCACACCCAGCAGGTGCAGGCAGATGAGCAGCACCGTCCCCTCGCCGTCCGATATTGCAATGGACTTCGCATAGAGATGGTCGTGTATCTCCGTCGCGATGCGGTCGCCGAAGTACCCTGTGATGTGGCACCCCACCTGTGGTGTGATGTCCGATATGCCTGTGCCAGCCCTGTATTTGCCCATGACGCGCTCCTTACGAAAAGTGGTGAATACTAACCTACATAA
>JAFTAC010000332.1 GCA_017458805.1 Victivallales bacterium
ACGGCGACGACGAGGGCGTCGTCGCTACCCCTAGATACACAGCGACGACGAGGGCGTCGTCGCTATCCCTAGATACACGGCGACGACGGGCCGTCGTCGTTACTCCCGTTTTGGTTCAAGGACAACGACTATGTAGTGCAGGAAGTTCTTGCCTGGCAGCGTCACACGAGTGCGCCCCTGTGCCGTTGCACACTTCAGGGACAATTTCCCCTTGAAATCAGGAGAGACAGCGTAAGCGTTGACAAAGATACCATCGAGTTCCATCTCCATGTCAACGGCATCCTTGAAGGCATCCTGGGGTAGCTCTGCTGGCGGGACTTTCCCCGCGATGTCCCCACGGGTGCCACTGAGGTTGAGCCAGTGGCAGTAAAGTCGTCCATTTCTGCGGTCGCGATAGAACTCCACACGCTGCTCCTTGGGCACCGCACTACCCACGACAACAGGGAACGCCCCCTGATGGACAGCCGTAACCACGGCGGGGGCCCAGGCACTTAGCTGTGCGTCATAGTTGAAATCGTAGCGTTGACCACGGAAGAATTGCTTCTCGCACTGCGCCTCGCCAAGCGGCAGGGCAGAGGTCCACACCTCGCCAGCCCCCACACGATGCCGTGCCAGCCATACGTTGCCGTCGGGCAAGTGCGCAAGTGGCTCTGCCCCTTGCAGCTCAAATGGCACCATGCGCGGGGGCAACGGCAACCTTTGTCCGAAAACCTCAGCCTCACCAACTTTCAGCTCCACAAACTCATTCAAGGTTTTCACACCTGTCAGCGCCACCAGAACCGAACTATTCCTCGGCTCATAGTCACTATCCACCTGCGCAAAGGTACCAGAGACAAGCAGGCGCCCCCCTGCCCTCACCCAATTCGCCAGCTCGGCCAGTTCCGCATCGGAAAGGATGTTCACGTTGCCCAGCACAAGCACCTTATAGTGTGCCAGCTGCTCGGGGCGCGCCATATCCGCCTGCGTGATAAAGTCATGGGGCAGATGGCGGTCGCTGAGCGTCTCCGAAATGCCGACGGCCTCCATATAGGGCTGCCAACGTGTTCCGACAAAGCTGCGGGCATCTGGGCGATAGAGGACGGCGACATCCGCGACACTTTCGACATAGCGAGCATCCATGCGCTCCTTCCAGGCGAAAGCGGGGTGGGCAAGTTCCTGTCCAAACCAGCCACCATGTGCGGAGAATGCAGCTTGCATCCAGCCAAGCAGCCCTTCAAGACCTTTATCCTGCATTCCCCAGGAGTAGGTCAGCGCCCAGACAGGATGGCCGTAGGCACGCGAAAGCGAAAGCATGATTTTCCGCAGGGCCAGATAGTTGCGGTAGTTCACATAGAGGTTGATGGAGCAGGGTTCGCTGCCGAAGAAGTCGGTTGTCTGCGAGAACATGTCGGCACGGTAGCCAGTCCGTCCCCCGCCATCGCAAAGCTCCCTGTCAATATCATAGGCGGCAACCAGCGTGCCTGGACGCACCTTCGCAAGATACGCCCTCATATCGCAATAGAACTCTGCGTTGCAGCGGAGCTTCCACTCAACCCAGCGGGCGTGCAGAGGCGAAGCGTCATCGAAAGGCAGGGAAGTATCGCCAGGGAACGGAAGCACACAGCCTGTATCCGCGAAGAACTTTCGGCGGCAGTGGATGCATGCGCACTGGTCGCGCCCCGTGAGAATGCATTCGTCAATCATCACGCCATCCGCATCCGTTGCAGCCACATAGTCGCCAATGCGTTGAAAAACCCAATTGCGCAGGGATGGGTTGTTGATGCAACCAATGCCCATGAAGTTCTGCATGGAAGCAACATGCTGCTGGAATCCGCCAGGGAATCGCGCAAAGTTCGCCAGCCCCTCGGCCATCAGGCTGCACGACGGTCCATCCACATGCCGTATGACCTTCAGACCATACTCATGCACGATGCGATTGACTTTTTTCTGGTGTTCAATCAGTCCCTCGAAGGTCTTGTCGCCATAGCTGGCGTGCCAAAAGAGTCCCTGCTCATTCACGGCATTGAAGCCCTTGGCCCGCAACTCCTCCAGACGCTGCCGCAGAAACGCCTCGTCGGTGAAAGCGAAGCCGCTTTCCGCGTTGCCAAACGACAAGCTGGTGAGGCAGAGATTCCACGCCCATGCCACGCTGTCATCCGTCTTTGAAAGCGGTGGTACTGTCAAGGGCTTCGGTGTCACGCCCTTGCTGAGAGTGGCCTTCGTGAGGCGCAGAGGCGGCGTCAGCTCGGTACCAAGCACCGCACACTGCTTCACGGCTCCAGGCGCAGGCGAATCTGGTGCCCAGACATCGCTTCTGTAGCCGAAGGCCGCCAGGCCAGGCATGCGCCAGAAACCGCGTCGGATGCAGAAATCCTCCTCCTGCGAGGCGGCATTGCGCCAGATGAGCTGGTTCAACGACCAGTTGCGCCCGCGCATGGTAAGCATCGCTTCCCGCATGGGTTCCGCTAGATAGTGGGAGACGAAAAGCTGGCGGTACTCACCTGCCTCCAGCGTGATGTTTTCCGCAACAAGCTCGTCATTGAGCAGGATTGAATAGGGGCCTTGTGGCTGTTCGGAGTGTCCCACTGTCAATTGCAGCTGGTAAACGCCTGGGAGTGCGGGGATGGCGAAGCGGGCTTCCGCCTCTCCTTGCGCCGCCACGCCCGCCGACACAGGGAAAAGCCCCTGCTGTGCATAGCTGCGCACATTGTCAGGGCAGCTCACCCACCCAGCCTGAAGGTACGGCAGATAGTGTACGCCATCCACGCTCTGGAAGGGCATGCATCCCCAAAGTGCGTTCCTGTTCGGTGCAGGCAACGTGGCATTCCGCCGTGCAACAGCCTCCTGCGGACCAAAGAAAAGCCGCAGACCTGGATTGCCGATGAAGGGACCGACATAGTAGGAGGCCGCCGTGTTGTAATGGCGGAATGCAAAGTCATTGTCGCCCACGCTGATGCGTATCTTCGCCGCATAGCGTTCGGCTCTGGGTCGCTTGGTGATATAAAAGCGTACCTCGTTCCCGACCTTGTTCACATGCGTGACAATGCCGATGGGATTTCCTGCGTAAGGCACTCTGCTGTACCAATCGCCCGAGCCATACGGGTTGAAATCGAGATTCAGGCGCAAATCGCCCTTCTCCAGATGCAGATAGCGTATCTCCTTCTGGGAGAAGACTGCGCCGTTTTCCGCAATGTCAGCAAGCTTCAGGACACCGCTGTGCTTTTGGAAGCCGCCAGCGCTGCCGCTGCGCGTCTCCCATGCGGCCCCGTCCAGCAGGTCAACTGAAATGCCGAAGCTGTACCACTCGTAGTTGTTCGGGAAGTCCTGCTTGTAGGCGATGCGCATGGAGAGTTCTACGGCTCCATATTCATCGAAAGCCAGCTCACGACGGAAGTCTGCCACTGGATGATGCACAAGAAAGTTAGCGGCGGTAGTCGCACCCGCTTCGTCGCGGTCGCATTTCAGCTCGCCCTCCAGTGCCGACATGGGGCCGAGGCCAACCATTTCATCGCCATAAATGAGCGGCTTCCCGTTCCAGAGCAGATGCAGCTCAGAGCCTGGCACAATCGACAAGGCTCCTTTTTCGGGCAGCGGTGCGTGCTGCATCGCAGAGGGGCCTTCGGGTACCATCAACAACTCTGGATGAAGCAGGGTTGTGGTTCTGTCAGCCTGCACCATCAAAGAAGACTTCGCTTTCAAAAGGCCTACCAGGCTCAGCTCCACAAGCTGCGCGCTCGCACCTTCCAATATGCCTCCCTCCTGCCAACGCCCAGCTGTGCGAAGACGCGACACGCCATCCGCATCCAGACGCGGCAGCGGTGTACCGTTGAGCAGAAAGCGCAGACGCCCTGCGTCTTCAATTGAAAAGCGCAATGCTGGCTGATAGCCGAAGAGCTCTGGGCAGGCTGGAAGGTTTATGGTGATTTGATTTCCAGAGAGATTCGGTGTGCCCAGTTGAATACGCTCATTCGGCTCCACCCCCCAAATAGTAATGGCGAGCAAAAACAGTGACAGACACAAGGATTTCATAGGCAATGGCTTGCGATGACTATAAGTACTATGACGCCAGGGCCATAGGCCCTGGCTACGTGCCGGCCCTGGCTACGGGAGTGGCTTA
Organism: Victivallales bacterium; assembly: GCA_017458805.1. Lineage (GTDB taxonomy): Bacteria > Verrucomicrobiota > Lentisphaeria > Oligosphaerales > Oligosphaeraceae > RGIG3456. The sequence goes on from JAFTAC010000332.1 coordinate 4,097, forward strand.
TAGAAGAGCTTGGTGCCCCAAACACCAGTGCCGAATGCACCGATGATATGGGGGGCGGCAAAACCATCCAGATTGGTGGGCATTGCATCGTTGGGAGCAGCGGGCTTCACACGCCACGTAACGTCCGTGATGAGGGAGCTCTTGCCGTCGATACGCAGGTCAACGAGAAGTCCGCATGGGAGTGCACCTAGATCCTCCGCCTTGATGAGGATGGTGTTCTCGCCTGCCTTAAGCTTGCCTTTCAGGTCATACTGCCCCATGATGTTCCATGCCTCGGTCTTGCCAAGCAGCTCGCCGTTGAGATAGACAGAGGCCACGTCGTCGGCGCCGACAAGCAGCATGGCGGGCTTCGTCACATCCTCCACAGTGAAGGTGCGGGCAGCCCAAATGGCGGAGGATACCACGTTTGCCCCCTCTTTGCTCCAAATCCAGAAGGCGTTCCCATTGTAAGCCGTCCTTGTAGCGTACTTGTTAATCTCCTTCTGGATTTCAACGTCAATCGGGCGACCACCATCGACCTTCTCAAGCTCCGCGTTCACGGCGGGCAATTCATAGCCAGGCGGCGGCAGGGGGGCTGCACCGAACATCATCACCTCAAGCGGGGCTAGCTCCAGCTTCAAGGTTCCATTAGCAGGGCGCAACGTCGCACCGCTCTGATAGACCGTCAAGCTGTCACCCTGGATGCCCTGCAACGTGCAGCTTGCGCTGCCATCGGTGAGGTTCATCACGGCGTAGTAGGTACTGCCGCCGCATGTCAGCGGAACGACGCGCACGTCCTTGTTGCCGCAATCGAGGTCGGGCTGCTGGGTGCCATGGAGGAAAAGCCCAGAGAGCTGATGCAGCTCGCTGGTCGTCGCATGGATGGCGTCGTAGAAGGTCGTGGAAACGGCGTATTGGGTGCCCCAGAGACCATAGCCCGTGCAGCCGTTGAGCATGGTGTCATACGCCATGAAGCGCATCTGGAGAGTATTGGGATAGACCTGCTTGTCAAGTGGCGTGCCGCGCTTCAGGCCAGCCCATGCGAAGCCCTGCAGGGCCATCCAGGTTGGCTTGCGCCAGAAGGTGATGTCGCACATGCGGGAGGTGTATTTGCCGACACTGGTGATGCCCTTGTCATCCAGGCCCGAATGGGCGTTCGGGGAGGGAATCGGGTAGATATCGACGCCGTAGATGTCGCACGCTTCGCCGTATGGTATCAAGTCTTCCACCTCGTTGCGCGGGGCGGCGTTGATCCAGGTGGGGTGGTAGGGGTCGAAATCCTTGTAGATTTCCTGGGAGGCAGCCAGCGGGATGTGGGACTTGCCGCCCCAGAGCGGCTCGTCAATCATAAAATAGCCGAAGAAGGCGGGATGGTTGCGCACTTCAGGCGGGAAGAGGACCTCCAGCCGTTTGCGGAAGGCCTGAAGCTCGGACTCGGCCACCGAAGGCGAGGACTTGCCATAGAGAATCACTTTGATGCCGTAGCGGTTGAACATGTCCATCGTCTCAAGCAGCGAAGACACGTCCTTGTAGCCGAAGAGAATCGTGCTGTTGATGCCCTTTCTTGCGCTGTAATAGACCGCCGCCTCGTTCTTGTAGAAGTTCATCGACCACTGTGTGACGGGGAAGAAGGGCTTGCCGTTGATGGTGAAATAGCGGTTGGGAGTGCAAAGCACCTCCATCGGAGCCTTCTGCACCTTGGCAATCTGCTTAGTGAAGGTCTTCAGAATCGTGCCAGCCGCATCCTGTACGCTGCATATCAATTCGTATTTGCCGACACGGAGGTTCTGGGCGGGGATGGTGAAGCTGCCCTTGCCGTCTGTGGAAAGGTCGATACCACGCACTGTGGCCCAAGAGGTTGGGACATTCCTGAAGGTAAGCTCCGCCTTGGCGGCGGGGGATGTCGCCAGCACCTGCCCGCGAATGACGCCTGCGTCACGGCTTGCGTAGATGATGTCGCGGTAGCAGGGCTCGTCCAGCACCATGCGCCAGCTATCCTTCGGGTCGGGGACGTACTCGCCGAACTTGACATCGTAGAACTTCACGCGGCCCTTCGTATTTGCGTTGAAGGTGACGTTGATTTTGGTGAAAGTCGCATTGGCCGGGATGCTGATCTTCTGCATTTTGGGCATGGGCACATTGCGCACGTCGTTGAAAAAGTAACCGCCTCCCACGCCGCGAGGTGTCACCTGGACGGTCATCTCGTGGAAGGGGTAGTCGTTGCCTGTCTCCCCTACGCCTTCGGCCATGTAGGTCAGCATATAGACCTTGCCAGGCATAACTGGGAGCCCGATGAGCATCGCAGGCTTGCCCATCGTGGCAACTGCGCCATTGTCAATAAGCTCCACCTGGTTTTCCAAATCCCAATAGCCCCCCAAAGCGGGGCGCACACGCGCTGGCCTCACGACAAGCTCCTTGACGCTCAGCGCCACCCCCGACTGGCTAATGAACGCCATATAGGTGGAAGTCGCGCCTTCGGGGACAATGAAGCTGAAGCGCCTGTCCTGCCACTCCTTGCCAACGCTGAACTTCTTTGTCTCCACACCATACCACTTCATCTTGCCCGCTTCCATGGTGGTGCTTTCGACATACACCTGCGCCGAGGTGCCCTCAGCCGCCTTGAGCTTGCAGGAGAAAATGTACTGAGTGGCAGGCTTCAGATACATCAGCATCTGGCGCACCATCAAAACAGTCTTGCCCTCTGCATTGGACATGGTGGCAATGCCGTCCTCAAAGGTATAGGTCGCCCCTTGCGTCCGCAACGCCCACCCCTTCGGGAGCCCCTTGGCGTCCAAGTCCTTGAAGTCGCTGTTTGGAATCACGCTCTCTTCTTGCGAATAGCAAAACAGGGCAATGGCGAAGGCAAAGAAAAATAGCAGTTTTTTCATGAGTGGTTCCTTTTTTTATTGAATACCGCGGCGCTAAAGCGCCGCGCACAGAACAGGTTAAGTACCGCACA
>JAFTAC010000333.1 GCA_017458805.1 Victivallales bacterium
AGAGTCCCGGGACGTCAACGCAAGGATGGTTCAGTTCATGGAGGAGAACCTATGATCCGAAGAGCCACTCAGGAGGACATTCCCGCCATCCTGCGCCTTCTGGAGCAGGTTCTCGCCGTGCATCACCAGGGCCGCCCGGACCTTTTCCGCGAAAAAGGGACCAAGTACAGCGGCCCGGAGCTCGCGCAGATGCTGGGGCAGGCCGATGCCCCCATCTTCGTCCTGGAAGAAGGCGGCAGCGTCGCGGGATACCTCATCGGCCAAATCATTCGCGCCGATGGTGCGGCGCAGGAGCCCATCACCACGCTCTACGTGGACGACCTTTGCGTGGACGAATCCGCGCGGGGGAAGGGCATCGGCCGACAGCTCATGGAATATGCCCGGGACTATGCCCGGGAGCAGGGCTGCCACAACCTCACGCTCCACGTCTGGGAAGGCAATCCCGGCGCACAGGCCTTCTACGAGTCCCTTGGCATGAAAACACAGTATACTTGTCTGGAGTGGGTATTTTAGCAAAAAAGTTCTAACTTTGTGCTGAAACACTAAATTTTTAACCATTCATGAAGAACTATTCATTCTTACTGGGGGCACTCGCAGTATGCGTTGGTGCCTTTGCTTCGTGTCAGAAAGAAGCGGTTTCAGCAGCGCCTCAACATCCGGAAAAAGTATCCATCGGCTTCACCGCCGCTCTGGCTCCGGAGGAAGAGACTAAGACATCCATGACAATCAGCGGGAACACCGCCACCTTCCACTGGGATGCAACCGACCGCCTGAAGGTACGCCAAGTTTATTACAGGGGCAACACCATGTACCCGGAGCTTTCCGAATCGGGCGTACCGTCGGCCAATAACGGAGTATACAGCCTCAGCGCAGACTTCACCGTTGTCTCCACTGCGCCCGACGCGCATTTTGAAGGAGGGTACCGTTACCTGTACCAGGGCTTCTACCCCGCCTCACAAACCAGCATGAGTAGCTCCGGCAAAATTACCGTCAAGCTGCCTTCCGAACAAAAGCCCCGCAGCGAGCAGCTATTTGATGAAAAGGCCGATATTCTTTATTCCAACGCCGTATACGCCAAAAGCCAACGCGCCCACAACATTAACGGCCGCACCATCAACGAGCTCACATTCCACCGGCTTTCTGCCATCGGCGTCATGAAGCTCAGCGGTTCGCCCTCCATTCTCAGTGGTACCGGAGCGGCGGTCCAGTATGTAGAATTCATCTCCAACCAGGACAAAGCCCTCGCCGGAAACTACTCCTTCAGCGTGACCAGCCCCAACACTCCGGGCAGTTTGTCGGCGAAATCCAGCTCCATCAAGCTGGACTTCACGGACATAACCACAAACCGCAACAACTTCACGGCGTGCTTCTCCTGCCTTCCTGCGTTCTGTTCCGGTTACACCGTACGCGTTGTCACCACCAAAGGCACGTATGAGAAATCTTTCTCAGACACAAAAACTTTTACAGCAGGACAGGCCACATTCTTCACCGTCAACATGAGCAATGCCACCTTTACTCCCAAGGTGATGCAGCTTATGACCTACAATGTAGCGGCATTCCGGCTTTATGACCAGTTCAATTTAAAGCATACAATTTATAAGGACAACGGTCACTACTGGAAGCGCGACAGCCAGTCCGGATACGTATTGTACACCGAGGCCGACTACGAAAACAACAAGAGGGACAACACCGGAGAACTCATCATCACCCACGCTGCCGGCATCCTTGCCACCGAAATCGATGTGGATACGCCCACACTCATAGGCTTCAACGAACTGGACTGCAATCTGCGACGCACGCTTACCGTCACCGCCGAGGTCAGAAAGCAGAATGGAACAAAGACGCCCATAACCCAGAGTTGGTATGTCGATCATGGTTTCCAGCTCAAACAGATTAACGAAAGACTTACGGCTACAATAGAAGGATCTTCCTGGTGGCACAGCTTTGGGAAAGCCAAAACCTATGGACAGACGGTACAGAATTCTGTCCTTTTGCAAAACATTGCAAATGGCGAAATGCAAAGAGCCTACGGAAATGGCGTCATGGCCAACAAGCCCATTCTCAGCAGCCAAACCAAATCATTAGGAAACGGAGGCAATTCTGATGAGGAAGTACGCTGCGTTACCGTTCTGGAGACCGAGGACTGTGTCTTTGCCTCCGTTCATATGGGCGGGGTCCACGGCGATGCTACTATGAGGGTCAATGTCATCAAAAACCAGGCAGAAATCATGACCAACTGGTTCCTTCAAAAATTCAACAACTACTCCAAACCGGTTTTCGTGTGCGGAGACTTCAATGCCTACCCGAACGAGATTCCGGAAATCATGTCCAGCAGTCACTGGACGCTGCTGTCCAGGACGGACACTCCCACACACAGTGGCGGCAATTGTCTGGACTACATTTTCAGTTTCAAGCACGCTGCTCAGGTGAATGTTGAGTCGTCCAAGGTGATTCAGTCTGTCGGGGCCAACGTAGCGCCCCACGGGATTGGGACGGTCTCTGACCATGTTCCCATTCTGGTAAAAGTGAGCTTGGTTCTTTAAGCATTTCTGGCGCAGGTTTCCACTTGAATGGAATCTGCGCCAGAATCATTATCTTTGCATGGATAACGCACAGATAGCATGAAAAAGATTGAAGTTGTAGCTGCCATTATAAAGAAAGGAGACCGGATTTTCGCCACCCAGCGGGGGTATGGCGAGTGGAAGGACTGGTGGGAATTCCCGGGCGGAAATGATCGGCCTCCTGAACGAAACCTACAAATTTTTCAAGGTCGAGACGGAGGACGTGCCCCTATATTCCCAGAACGGTCAGGTTGACACCATCCCATTCCTGAAATACTTCCGCCTCCTCCTGGAGGGAAAGGCCTACAAAGAAAACGAGGCCTCCAAGGAAATCATCCTGGCATTCGAGAAGGAGGGCCCCATCGGTGAGAGGAATTATCGTGATGTCCGTGAAAACATCGAAGGCTACGTCCGAGGCGGCAGCATCGAGAAGCCGGTGGAACTGAAACCATAACTACATTCTACTTTTATTTCTAATCCCTATAAGAAGCATGGCGAGTAATCTCACAATAAAGGATATTGTCGAACTGAAAGGTTGTTCGGCAGATGTTTTTATTCGACTTGCATCTGAGAAAGGCATTTCTCTACCTGAGGGAGAGAATAGTGAGATTTCTCTCGCCGAGTTAAGAGTAATTGATCCCTCTCTCGCCTACAAATTGCGTTATAAGAAGCCGGTTCCTAAAACTACTATAGAAGAGTCTTTTGATTCCCAAGAAGACATGGCAACTAAGGAAAATGAGCAAGCTACTCAACAAACGCTCCATTCACTAGAAAGTTTGGGAACTTTTTCCAAAGAAGCTTCTGGTGCGCCCGAGGAAGATTCGTTCTTCCAAGAGAAAAATTTAATACTGGAGGAGCTTATTTCGATGGTTGATTATGCTGATAAGTTGACCATTGAAGATGTTCGTGCAATACGTCAAAAATGGGAAGACTGCGGAATTGGAAGAGGGATAGAATTTAAGGAT
>JAFTAC010000334.1 GCA_017458805.1 Victivallales bacterium
CTTGAGGAAGGCATCGAAGGCGTTCTCGCGGTCGCCGTAGAAGCGATAGACGATCTGGTCGAAATTGAAGATGCCCTCGTGGGACTTCCAGCCACGTCGCCACCAGTCTTTGCGCTTCTCCATGGTCAGGGAGATCCCCTCCTTGTAGTCTTTGATGACGTAGGGGCCTGAAATCACGGGGAACTCGAAGTTGATCTTGTTGAAGTCCATCTTGCTGTAGATGTGGCTTGGCAGGATGTTGAAGTCGCCCGCGGCGGCCAGGTTCTGCCAGTGGACCTCCTTCGCCGTGAAGCGGACAGCAGCTCCGTTCTCCACGATTTCAGGGGGATTCAGCCGTTCCAGCGAGACCTTGTAGGGGCCCGTCATATTGTTGGGATTGACGATGGCGTTGTAGGTCCAGACCACGTCCTCGGCGGTGATGGGCTTTCCGTCGCTCCAGCGGGCGTTCTTGTCCAGGTAGAAGGTGAAGGTAAGCTTGTCTTCGGAGATGGTCCACTTTTCGGCGATGGCCCTGTCGTACTCCAGGGTTGGAGAGTCGAAGCCGAGGAGGGATTCGTAATGCATGCCGAAGATCTGGTTGCTCATGGGGTTGTTGTCCAGGTAGGCATTGAGGCTCTTGGGGGAGGGGCCGATGTATTCGACCACCTTGCCGCCTGGAACTGCGTCTGGACTGGCGATGGGGTCTGGCTTGTCGTATGCGCTTTTGATCGGGTAGAATGTCTGCGCACCCGCGATGCACGCAAGGGCTATGGAAAGGATGGGGAGTTTCATAACGGTATTATTGTGCGATGGCCTGAGGGGCGATGTAGTAGAGCTTGCCCGCTTCAAGTGAAGCGGCCATGATGGGAAGCAACCCGTCTAGCGAGAGGGGCTTGGCGTTGGTGTTGGCGGACATGAGGATATCCATAAAGGACTGCTTGGGGAGCAGCTTGATGACAGTTGGCTTTTCAATCTGTGCCAGTTCGCATGCTTTGGCGATGGCGTCATCAAAGTCGCCCAGTTGGTCAACAAGGCCATAGTTGAGGGCGGCAGCGCCCGAGAGCACTCTTCCATCGGCAAACTCGGCTGCCATGACCTCTTCGTGGGACTTGAAGGCCTCGCGCCCCTTGGCGACCACCTTTGCGAATTCGGTGAAGGTCTCTTTAATCAAGGCTTTCGTGTAGGCAAGTTCCTTCTCTGTCATGGGGCGTGTGGGGCTCAACATGTCCTTCATGTCGCCAGAGGTGAAGGAAGTCTCCTTCAAGCCGATTTTGTCCATGAGTTCAGTGGCGTTGATGGAGGACATGATGACGCCGATGCTTCCTGTGAAGGTCATGCGATTGGCGATGATGTAGTTGGTGGCGGAGGCGATGTAGTAGCCGCCGCTGGCTCCCATGGAGTGCATGCAGGTGATGACGGGAATCTCCCTCTTGTCGCGGAGTTTCCAGATTGCGGAGTTGACTTCGTCACTGGCGATGACTTCACCGCCAGGGGTGTCCATGTCCAGTATTACAGCCTTGATGGAGTAGTCCTTTTCCACTTGTCTTAGGAGCGAAATGATTTTCGGTGTGCATGCACCTGCGTTTTCCTGTCGTGCGATAATGCCCTTGACATCGATGACGCAGACTCTGTCGGGGCCTCCGTCGCGGAGGATTTTCTCCTTGTTGTTGGGGTTGTGGAGGGGGGTGTCCGCCTGTTCGGCCAGTTCTGATAGGTTGTGAACGAGTTTGCCGCAGCCGTGGAGCGCGAATCCGCAGGCCAGGACGAGCACAATCAAAACTACTAGGCAAATCATGCACCCCTTGAAGGCAGAACTGCTCCTGGGCGGTTGTGGCGGGTAGGGAGGCTGCTGATATTGCGGTGGATACTGCGGTTGCGGTCCGAATTGAGGAGGAAAAGATGGCTGTTGCTGCGGCGTTGGCTGCGGTGAAGGAGAGGCAGAAGGCGGTTGCTGTGGAGTATAAGGTGATTGGTTTTCGCTCATTGTCTTCTCTATAAAGTAGTTGTTGTTGGGATAATCAGATGAACTAAAGAGATGGCGCGTTAATTCCAGTCCTCAACGGTTTGGAACTTGAAATCGACTCCTTCGACGGCCTGTCGTGCATAGAGCACCTTGAAATAGCCTGTTGTGCGGGAGAGCATGGGAACGCCGTTTTCGGGAACGAAGTACCTCTGCTGGCGTATCTTCGCCTCGCCTCCGATGATGGAATAGACAGCGTAGGAGTAGAGTTTCGGTGCGACCTGGATGAAAACGTGGATGGCGCTGGTGCCGTCGGCGTCAAGTTGTGGTTCACGTCCTGCGATGTATGGACCGACGCGGAAGGTGCCATAGACGCAGTTCTCGTCCTCGATGCGGAGGCAGAAGATTTCGCGTTTTCCGTCATTGAAGCGCATGAGGGAGGCTGCGACGCTCTTAATGGCGTCCGAATTGTTTTCAGTGGGGAGACCGATGGTTTTGGTGGCGACGAGGCTGCCATCGCGCACCTCGAAATTCAAGGTATTGGAGGCGAAGCCCTGGGGGAGGCGCTTGTGGTCGATGTAGGCGGTCACCGTGTAGAAGCCATCGACCTGGAGGTCGAAGAGGGCGTTGAGTGTCAGGGTCAGTTCGCGGCTTTCGCCCGCGCCAAAGACCATCCCATCCATCGGGTTGGCGGCTGGGTCGAGCATGGAGACGAGGTTGCCGTTCTGGGCGGTCACCTTGAAGACAAGCCTGCCGAGGTTCTGCCCCTGTGCGTCCTTGCCGAAAATCAGGGTGTTGCCGCTGTAGTTGCGTAGCTGGAGCTTCATCTGGATGCGCTCGTAGCGGAGGTAGCGTTCATGCTGTGCGCTGATTTTCATCCCTATCTGGGCGTGTACAGCGGTGCTGGCTATGAAAAGCAGGATAATGGAGACGAAAAACTTTTTCATGGGCGGTTCCTCCGTATTGAGTCAATAATCGCATTGGCGGCATCCTGTGGCGAGAAGCCGTCGGCGCAGTTTTTATGGTGCGGGCAGGTGCGTTCCATGCAGGGGGATTTGGGGCATGGGGATGTGAGGATGATGTGGAAGCCAGCAGGACCATACGGGCCTGTGAGGACGGCGCTTGTGGAGCCGAACAGGGCAACGCACGGGATGCCGAGGGCGGCTGCGAGGTGCATGGGGCCTGAATCCACCGTGAACATCGCTGAGGAGCGTGAGAGCAGGGCGGCCAGTCCGTGGAAGGAGGTTTTTCCTGCAAGGTTCACAGGCTTGGCGGAGTGCGTGTTTTGGAGGAGTTCTTCCCCCATCCGCCAGTCTCCATCTGCACCCAGCAGGAAGATGTCGAGTTGGGGCATTGCCTCCACAGCCTTGTCAAGGGCCTCCGCCATAAAGGAAATGGACCAGTTCTTGCTTTCCCAACGGGAGGAGAAGCAGACTGCCAGTAGGGGCTTCGAACTGGCGGGCAGAAGGTTTTCCGCCTCCTGCAAACCTTTGTCATCCAGTTGGAAAAGTGGTTTAGGGACAGGTGTGTCGGCTGGAATGCCCAGCGCGAAGCGCGTCAGTTCCAGGTTCTTTTCGACGGCATGTGTCTGGAGGTTTTCCAGAACCAGCTTGCGTGTGTAAAAGAAAGGGGAGCCTTCGCGGGCGTGAGCGAAACCGACTTTCTCCTTTGCGCGGCTTGCCTTCACCATCAGGCCGCTGCGGAGCAGGCCCTGGTAGTCGATGGCCATGTCGTACTCTTCTTGCCGCAGGTCATGCAGGAAGGCACGGATGATGGAAAACTTGTGGAGTTCACGTCGCGGGAAGGGGATGATTCTATCGACGCCTGGGCAGAGCCTCACCACATCGACGAAGGAATCGTTCACAATCCACGAGATGCGTGTCACCTGAGGGCATGCGCTGCGAATGAGGGAAACAGCGGGGAAGGCGTGGAGCACATCACCGAAACTGCTGGGTTTGACAATCAGAAGCCGCATGCTGTTCCTCTTCTGGCAGGTTTATCGTCCGATTTCCAGGCGAGCTGCGAGCTTTTCAGGCAGTCCTGCATCGCGAATTTTCTGCTGGCAGGTCTGGATGTCGTACTCGACGCGGTAGAGTTCGACCTTGTTTTCGTCAGGCGTGTAGATGGTGAAGGCGGCGGTGGGGTTTTCATCCCTTGGCTGCCCGACGCTGCCCACGTTGATGAGGTATTTTGTATTGGGTTCGATGGTGATGGGGACTTCCTGCTGGAAGTAGAAGCCCTGTGTTTCGCCCTCTTTCTCCACGAAGAAGAGTGGCATGTGGGTGTGGCCAAAGAAGCAGAGGGCGAATCCGCGCTGGTTCTCCATGGAGAGTTCGGCGTCGCGTACTCGGAAGATGTACCCCCATTTTTCGGGGCAGTCCAACGTTCCGTGGACAATCTTGAAAGTTGGCACTCCAGGTATTCTAACATCTGCTGAGTAGGGGAGAGTTGCCAGGTAGTGGCGGTCTTCATCGTTGAGTAGTGCGCGTGTCCAGGTGACGGCGGCTGCTGCGGAGGGGTTGAAGCCGTACAAGTCCTGGTCGGTTCCCACGTATTCGTCGTGGTTTCCGCGGACGGTTGCGACGGGGTTGAGGGCGCGCATCATGTCCAGACACTCCTTGGGATTGGCGTTGTAACCGACGATGTCCCCGATGCAAACATAATGGGTGACATCTAGGGTCTTGATTTTTTCCATTACGGCGTTGAAGGCCTCCAGGTTGGCGTGGATGTCGCCCAGCAGTGCTATTCTGATTTTACTCATAGATGGATAATTATCAATAATTTAGATTAATTGTTCAGGCTGTGGATGGGGGCTGGGATGTGGCCTCCGAAGCGGATGAAGCGGGCGGATTTCCCCATGTTGGGCACCGCCATGACGGTCCCGCCACCGAATAGTCCGCCGAACTCGACTCGTTCGCCCGCCTTCTTACCAGGTACGGGGATGAAGCGCACGGCGGTGGTTTTCTTGTTGATCATGCCGATGGCCATTTCATCGGCGATCATGGCGGAGATGGTCTCGGCAGGGGTGTCGCCTGGGATGGCGATCATGTCGAGGCCGACGGAGCAAACACAGGTCATTGCCTCCAGTTTCTCCAGGCTCAGTTCACCTGCCGCAGCGGCTGCGGAGAGCGCGGAGTCCTCGCAGACTGGGATGAATGCTCCGCTCAGGCCGCCGACGGCCTGCGAGGCGAAGGCTCCGCCCTTCTTGACGGCGTCGTTCAGCATGGCGATGCATGCGGTGGAGCCTGGTGCGCCGATGGCGTCCATGCCGAGTATCTGGAGGATTTCGCCGATACTGTCGCCGATTTTCGGGGTGGGGGCGAGGGAGAGGTCAACGACTCCGAAGCGAGTTCCGAGGCGTTTGGCGACTTCACGGCCAATGAGTTCGCCGCAGCGCGTGACGCGGCAGCTGGTCTGTTTGATTTCCTCCGCCAGGTCATCGAGGCCCAGGTTGTCGGCTCCTTCCCGTTCAATGCGCCTTTCGAGGGCGCGCTTGACGACGCCAGGACCAGATACGCCCACGTTGATGGTGGTCTCCGGCTCGCCGTGGCCGTGGTAGGCGCCCGCCATGAAGGGGTTGTCCTCCGGCTGGTTGGAGAAGATGACGAGTTTGGCGCAGTCGAAGCCGTCCTTTTCCTTGCTGTTGTTCGCCATCTCCAGCAGGATTTCACCGAGTTTGCCGATGGCCTCCATATTGATGCCTGCACGGCTGGAGGCGACGTTGATGGAGGAGCAGACCTTGCCCGTGCATGCCATCGCCTCGGGGAGCGATTCAATCAGCGTGGTGTCTGCCACGCTGGCGCCCTTCTGAACCTGTGCGCTGTAGCCGCCGACGAAATCGACGCCGACGGAGCGGGCAGCCTGGTCCAATGCCTTCGCCAGGGCGACGAAGCCATCGTGCCCGAAGCCAGCCGCCACATCGGCGGCAGGGCTGACCGCCAGGCGTTTGTTGACGATTGGAATGCCGTATTTTGTGACGACACTCTCGCAGACATCGACGAGGTTTCCCGCGCAACGCTCTATTTTGCTGACGACACGGCGGCAGAGGATGTCTATGTCCGTGTCCCTGCAATCCATCAGGTTGATGCCCATCGTGACGGTGCGCACATCCAGGTTCTCCTTTTGGATCATGCTCACTGTCTTGATGATTTTATCCGAACTAATCATTTGGCTGAACTCTCCTTCTAAAACAAGCTGGCGACTAGGCAAGCCTATACAGTACGCCATATATGCTAAAACTATAATACATTTTCTTAAGAAAACAACTAGATAATACGACAAAACGAAAAAAAACATCTTTCCTTTTAGATTTTTGGAAAAAACGCTATATACTATGCTATTAGAGGAAATCTCTTTTGTTTTTTGCCCTGGCCATCAAGAGGAGCCTCTGGTTTTTCTCTAGAATCTCCAGAAATACCCTCTGGTGAACAAGGTCTATTGGTATATTGGGGAACAAGAAAGCATGAAAAAAGAATCAATCACGAAGGAAATCGACTGGTTTTGCCATCACGTCGTCTCTGATCGCATGATGACAAAGGACTCCTGTGTGGCCGTGCTGGATGCCATCGAAGAGAACGGCCTGACGCCGAATCTGGACTTGTTCGTGGGGGTTGTGAAGGACAACCAGCTATGTGAGGGGCCTGCGGAACAGGTTGCCAAGCAGTTGGACAAGCTGGCTTCCATGTCCAAGGAAGAGGCACGGGTTTTTGGTCCTCCTTCCAGAAGCGTCTTTGACGAGAACTCGCCCGTGATGCCGAATCCGCCTATGGCGAGGCCCCAGCCCGCTGCACCAACTCCGCAACCAGCCCCCGCACCAACACCACAGCCAGCAGCCGCGCAGCAGCCTTCTGCGCAGACGACAGCGGATAAGCCGAAGTCGCAGGAGCGTCCCGCTCCGTCCATGGCTCGCCCGACCATTGACAACAGCCCCGCCTGGACACTCGGCTGGCCGCAGCTCTCCAAGGCGGAGGGGATGGACAGGGAAGCTGCCAGAAACCTTCTGAATGATTTCCTCCACAAGGCGCGTGAAGCGAATTGCAGCGACATCCACATCTCGACTGGCGCAGTGCCCTTTGTTCGCCGCTACAAGCAGCTTTTCCTGCTTCCCGACCAGGAGGTGCTCTCCGCCGCAGCGGCTGAGGCCCTGAACTTCGCACCACTGAACGAAGAGCAGCAGGAGCACTTCAATAAGCACCGCGACCTGGACTACGGCTACAACATCACGGCCTCCGACCGCTACCGCACGAATGTGATGATGCAGCGCCTTGGCGTGGCGGGCTCCTATCGCGTGATTGACACGGAGGTGCGCCCCATCTCCGAAATCGGCTTCAAGAACCCCGAGGTGATTGAGAAACTGTCCTCCTACAGCCAGGGGCTGATTCTGGTCACGGGACCTGCCGGGTCTGGCAAATCAACCACGCTTTCTGCGCTGGTTGACCACATCAACCGAAACCGTCACGACCACATCATCACCATCGAGGACCCAATCGAAGTTGTTCACAACCCCATCGGTTGCAGCGTTTCGCAACGCGAGCTGAAAAAGCACACGAAGAGTTTCGGCAATGCGCTTCGCGCAGCCCTGCGCGAAGACCCTGATGTGATTGTCATCGGAGAACTTCGCGATTTGGAGACCATCGAGATGGCCGTCCACTCCTCTGAGACGGGCCACCTGGTCATCGGCACCCTGCACACCAGCAGCGCGGCAGACACCATGAACCGCATCCTGGATGTCTTCCCGCACGGTCAGCAGGCGCAGATTCGCGCGATGGTCGCGGAAAGCCTGAAGGGCGTCATCTGTCAGCAGCTGTTGCCGAACGCGGATGGAACCAACGTGGTGCTGGCGGTGGAGATTCTGCTGGGTACGCTGGCAGTCTCCAACCTCATCCGCGAAGGGAAGACCTACCAGATTGAATCGACCATCCAGACCAGCAAGCACCTCGGGATGATCTCGATGGAGCAGAGTCACTTCGAGCTCTATATGAACGGAAAGCGCTCGTATGAGCAGACGCTTCCCTACATCAAGAACAATGATTTGAAACGACAGATGCAACAGCAGGAGGCCATGCGCCTCGCTGGCGGGGGGGGCGCAGGCGGCGCAGCCCCGCGTCCCGCTGGCATGGGAGCTGCTTCTTCTGCGCCTTCGACACCCGCGTCAAGGCCGACTCCTCCACCCGAGCCACCGAAGAAGCGCCGTGGTTTCTTCGGCTTCTGACATTCTTTTAAACCGCATCATCAATGGAGTAATTACGATATATGGCTAAGATAGATGAATTCCTGCGGACGATGATCGAGAACAAAGGGTCTGACTTGCACCTCTGCTCCTGTCAGCCGCCCAAAATCCGCGTCCATGGCGACTTGCAGGCGCTGGATGTCCCGCCGATTCCCCCCGAGGAGATGCGTGACATCCTGAAGGAAATCTGCTCTGAAAGCAAGTGGGAGTGGTATGAGAAGAATCTTGACCAGGACTTCGCGTATGAAATACCCGGGCTGGCGCGTTTCCGTGTGAACTACCTGAACAACCATTTCGGTCCAGCGGCAGTCCTCCGTGTGATTCCGACGAAGATTCTGACAATCGATGACCTTCATTTGCCGCCGATTTTGCGCGAAGTCTGCTGCTACAACCGAGGCCTGGTGCTGGTGACGGGGCCCACTGGAAGCGGTAAATCCACGACGCTGGCTGCCATGATTGACTACATCAACGACACCCAGTGCAAGCACATCATCACCATCGAGGACCCTATCGAGTTCGTCCATCCCAACAAGAAGTGCGTGATTGTGCAGCGTGAAATCGGCAACGACACAGATTCGTTCGGCGTGGCCCTGCGCGGCGCCATGCGCGCCGACCCCGACATCATCCTTGTCGGCGAAATGCGCGACCTTGAAACCATCAATCTGGCGCTGACCTGCGCCGCCATGGGCATGTTGGTCTTCGGGACGCTCCACACAAACAACGCCCCCAAGACCATCGACCGCATCATCGACACCTTCCCAGCCGAGCAGCAGCCGCAGATCCGTGCCATGCTGGCACAGACGTTGACAGGCGTCATCTCGCAGCTGCTCTGCAAGACCGCCGACGGCAAGGGGCGCGTCGCCTCCCACGAAATCCTGTTGTACAGCGATGCACTGCCCGCGACCATCCGTGAAGGGAACATCGCCAACATCCGCAGCATCATCGAGCAGTCCAGCGGACGCGGGATGAAGACGATGGACAGCGACCTGATGCGTCTCTTGAACGAGGGGCGCATCACCGCTGCCGAGGCCTACATGAAGGCCACCAACAAGCAGGATTTCGAGGCCCGCCTCACCAAGGAGGACCTCCAGAGCATGAATGGATGAGCGTAAGGAGAGGCAAACGCAAAAGCATTTGCCTGGAGAAATAGTATTTCATAAAAGTGTTCCCAAAAACAAGTAACCCAAGAGGAGCCCCGGAAAATGAAGAAATTGTTGTTGTTCACTCTGTTGATTGCGACAGTTGCCTGCATGGCAAGTGAAAAGGCCTACAAGGCTATGTTCCAGAAAGAGACGAATATCCTTGTCAAAATCGAAGCCCCTACCTGGGACAAGTTCTCCAAGGAGAACAAACTGGAGGAGATGTTCTCCTTCCTCAAGACCCAGAACGACCTCACTGACGTCAGTACCTCTCTCCAGAAGATGGTTGAGGAGAAATTGAAAGACAACAAGGTGCAGAATGTTTACGTGACCGCTGCCCTTTTGAAGGATGACATCCTTGGCGCATTGGACGCAAAATCGGCGAAGGGCGTCTTCCTTGTGGTTGAACTTGAGGCCCCGCTGACCATCGACCTTGTCATGGAGGTTGTGACCGAGGCAGGCAAGAAGGACGAGGTTGGCTGCACACGTGCTGACATCGGCGAATTCCAGGCCATCCAGGTGAAAGCCAAGAACGATGAGTTTGTGATTACCCTGGTTGATGCAGGAAAAACCGTTGTGGTTGGCAAACCAGAGGATATCAAGGCCTATTTGGAGCGCTACAAGTCTGGTTCCGTTGTTGACGTTCCTGCGAAACTGGCTGAAGTGGCTGCTGTCAGTTCCTCCAGTCTCGTCATCGCCTTTGCCATGCCTGACGGATTGGACAAGTACCTCGGCGACGAGGCAGATAAGGTGCGCGAAAACAACCCGATGAATGCCACCTTCATGGACACTGGTGCGAAATTGCAGGGGCTGAACATCGCACTCAACCCCAGTGGCAATGCCCTGGAAGTCAAGCTGGGTTTCCTGA
>JAFTAC010000335.1 GCA_017458805.1 Victivallales bacterium
GCCTGATTTTTTGAAAGATTTCTCAAAATATAACCTTTATAATTTTAGAAATCGCCTGATTTTTGAAAGATTTCTCAAAATATAGCTTGTATAATTTGAGAAATCAAGCATTACTATAATGCAAAAACACAAAATTGCACGATAAACCGTGCAATTTTCGGTAAAATCTGCGCGCTTGACTATGCAAGTTTACTCCATAATATCCGTCTCTACCACGAAACGAGCAGATTTCCAGTAATGTGTTCAAGGGTTGCATAGCGCCCTTCGGGAGAATCATGCCATGCAGGCTCTAGGATATCGCCGTGGAGAAAGTCGCCGCATTGAGGCTCCTGATGCAAGAACTCAACGGTACTACCTGACGGCGGGAAGAAGTGGACTGTGGCATCCCGAAGTCCCATAATCAAGCGGCGGTCTGTGTATTCAGGATATGCGGCACGAATCTTGCGCACACCGACAACACCATTCTCCATGTTGACGAAGGCACGGCACTCATGGCGGAAGCAACGTCCAGGCCGCCAGACGGCCCTTCCGTTTTGCAATCGCGTCTCCTGCCCCGTGAGCAACGGCATCCCCAAAGGCGTGGAGACCTCCAAATCAACGGAGGTATCACGTGAAAAGACAGTGAAGATAAAGGCGTTGTCATGGCGCGAAATGGTGGTACGAGGCGGCATCGTGCCTTTACTGTCGAAATGCCATCCGAACTGCTGTAAGGCCAGCATCGGCAAGGCAGCCGTTGGAAAGACAGTGCCTGGAGCCGCCAATGTGAGGTTATAGCTTGAGAGATCGTCATGTTCGGGCATCGGAAGCACAGCCTCCACAAAGGCCAAGTTTCCTGCGACCGCAACCAAAACGCGGCGTGCGTCGTTTTGAATCACCTCCGCCAGAATCATGGACTGCCCATTGTCAGCCACGACAGCACGCACCCCGCCATCGTTGTAGATGGCATGTACGTATGCATCTTGCGAGTCCGCCTCCATTCCCTCTGCCTTGACGGTAACTTTTCCCGCCAGCGGTTCATCATTGTGCAGCCCCAACCGATGCAAAACCTCAGTTGGCAAATGGGCGGTACTGCCATAGAGCATCATTTTCCCGCCTTGCGACAGGAACGCATTCAGGGCTGGCTCGTTTTGTGGTGTCCAGGCGCTGGCAGGCACGACAAGAAAATGCCCCTGCACAGCAGCGGGATTGCGGCGGAACTCCTCTGTGGAGATGACAGTGTTAAGCGGCAGGCCATTCTGCAACGCCTCGCCGATGAAAAGGTCCTCGCGCAGAACCGCATCCAGACGGGGCGATGTGCCATTGACGAGTTCGATGTATTCGTCGAAGGGGTAGAGCCAGACCAGAGGGCCAGCTGCATCGGGGGCTGAACGCCACGCCTCAAGTATATGCGGTATCACCTCGTTGGATACCTGGTCGGGCATCCGCCCGAACGAATCGTCCGCCGAAAGGAATGCAAGGGTGTTGGCGGTTTCTACGCCTCCATCCGCCATAAGGCGTGAGATGGCCATGGGCTGATAGAGGTCCCAAGGAGACTGCTCATAACGGTCCAGCCAAGGCGAATTGAGGAACCAGGGGTCGTGGATGTAGTAGCGAAAAGGAATATGCTTGCTAGGCAGCTTGGCAATGTGCGACATCCAAGCAGCCAGTTCCAAGCCCGAGTTGTAGTTGAGAGCCGCCCAGGGGGAGTTGACAGGAGGCGCGATACGCTCGTCCCTATATAGTTCGTCGAAGGGTGCTGCATCAGAGGCCATCTCCACGCCAGCAGAGAAATTGCTGCCTCGCGTCTCGATGATGATGTCTGGACAAGCGGCCTTGAAGTCGTGCCAGAAGCCGCGCATGGCGTCGGAAGCCTCTTGCACCTTTTCTGGGTAGAATTGTACCTTGTCGAAAAGAACGCCAGTAATGCCCCAGGTGTCCCGTCCAAAGCCCATGCCGTTGGAGAGCCAGAGGTAGTCAATGCCGAAGTGGCTCGCAAACTCGCGGTATTGCGCCCCCAGAAAGGCACCGAATGAAAGGCCTTCTGGGATTCCGCTGGGGAAAGCCGCATAGTGCCTTGTGTCTGCATGAAGGCGTGCAGTGCAGCCGACGGTGCGTTTTTTTCCCGCCGTCGAGCCCGTGCAAACTTCAGGATGCCACTTGTACTTGAAGGCGGAAATGGCGAACTCTGGGCCGTTGTCAAAGGTCGTTCCAATGACAATCTTCTTCCCCGTGATGGCCTCGCCCCGCTCTCGCAGAATGGCGATGAGTTGCCTCAACCAACGGAAGGAGCGTGGTGCGGCATCCTCACGATACTTTTTGGGGTAGAAATGAGTGTTCATCTTCTCGCGTTCAGTCAGATTGGGTGGTGCGGGTGACGGTTCTGCCACGCCTATCCAATAGGCCCACTCGAATGTATCCTCCTCGTTGCCGCTCCATGTGAGGAGCTCACTGCCGTCCGAGGTCCACAGGAGCACGGCGACTTCGTCAGCCTCCCGCAAAAGAGGCAGCCATTGGGAGAACAGATGGTCCGCCACCTTACGGGCTGTCTCTTCACTGTCATCCACAAATGGTTTGGAACTCAATTCAAGTGTCACTCGTCGTAAGTTTTTCATCTCGTCTCCTAATCCATCAAAAGCGAGAAACGCTTAACCTTGTCGTCAATGTTGAATGTGGCAGTCCAGTCCAGAAACTGCATATTCGGGTCGAAAAACAGCCAGCCGAACCGTCTTTCCTCGCCACCGTCACAGAAGGCTCCATTGCATCGGAAATACGCAATGCAAGGGCCAAAGTCAAGCACGATTTCCGCGGAATGGATATCCAGAGGGAGAATCTGGCTGTCCATGGCAAGCCTTCTTTCGGGTTCATTCCAGCGCAAAAGCATCCTGCGGTCGTCCGTCAAAGCTACTTCAACACCAAGGCCATTTGCATCCAGTGCATTCAGCCAGCGGCCTGGGGCACTGCTGGACAGCTCAAACGACAGTCTGACAACAGGTGGTGGCACATCGGGAGGCAAGCGGCTGAAGCATGGCAATGCGTGCACAGAACAAGTGCCGCCACCTCTGCCCTCTGAGAGCAGCGTGCCCTTTGGCTCCGTGAAAAGCCCCTCGATGAACTCTCTTGGCACTTCGTGAACCCGCGCAGTGGTCTTCTGTGTCTCTGAGACAAAGAAACGTCCGCCCTCTTCCCAAAAGTCTGGATAGCTTATGCCGTAGCGCTGCTTTTCACCATA
>JAFTAC010000336.1 GCA_017458805.1 Victivallales bacterium
CGGCTTACGATGAAGTGTATAGAGTTTTACATTTTTTGTTCAAAAAACTCATTGCTTTACATTTTTTGTAAAATCAAAGGTAAGAAAAATACAAAAAACAGTGGTGTTTTAGGAACAAATAATAGGCAATCCAATTGCAGAGTGGGTTTCAGCCATTACAGTAAATAGTTGGCACGTCATTTGCTTATTGAGGAGGTAATTTTTCAACTACCATCGAAATGCGCCCATCTCTTAGCGCGTTTCTGATGATAGTTTTGAAATCATCTCTGAGGAATGTTTTTTTCCTAATCAACTACAGTTTTCTCCAAACAACCCCCTAACGGAGTACCCCAATGCAAAAGAGATTCGATGCGGTATGCAAGATATCCGACCGCCAGACCACTGCGGCAGAGCCACAGGGTTCGAAGGTGCTGGATTTCTTTGCTGAGGATGTCTTTGACATCGCGAAGATGGCAGAGCATCTGCCGAAGTCCACCTACAAGAAGCTGATGGCGACCATCAATGGAATGCAGCCGCTCGACCCAAGCATTGCTGATGAGGTGGCGACGGCGATGAAGGAGTGGGCCGTCTCCCGCGGCGCCACCCACTACACGCACTGGTTCCAGCCGCTGACTGGCGGCACCGCCGAAAAGCACGACTCATTCCTCGACTTCTCGAACGGCAAGGCCATCTTCGAGTTTTCGGGGAAGATGCTGACGGTTGGCGAGCCAGACGCATCCAGCTTCCCGTCAGGGGGCCTGCGCAGCACCTTCGAGGCTCGCGGCTACACGGCGTGGGACCCCACCAGCCCCGCATTCATCAAGCACCACGCCAACGGCGCCACCCTCTGCATCCCCACCATCTTCTGTTCCTATACAGGTGAAGTGCTGGACAAGAAGACGCCGCTGCTGCGCTCCACGCAGATACTGAAAAAGGCGGTAGTCCGCCTGATGAAGTGCTTCGGTCAGCCAGAGGAGCCCGTGAGGGTCACGCTGGGCGTCGAGCAGGAGTACTTCCTCATCGACAAGAAGTTCTACCTGCAGAGACCCGACCTCCTGCAGACGGGGCGCACACTGTACGGGGCGCCGCCCGCAAAGCACCAGCAGCTGGAGGACCACTACTTCGGCAGCATCCCATCGAGGATTCTTGCTTTCATGACCGATGTGGAGAACGCGCTCTGGAGCCTGGGCATCCCTGCCAAGACCCGCCACAACGAGGTGGCCCCTGCGCAGTTCGAACTGGCCCCCATCTACGAAGAGCTGAACCTGGCGGTTGACCACAACATGCTTGTCATGGAGGTGCTGCGGCAGGTTGCGGACCGTCATGGGCTGGTCTGCCTGCTCCACGAAAAGCCCTTTGCGGGTGTCAACGGCTCTGGCAAGCACAACAACTGGGGCATCGCCTACGGCAAGCGCAACCTGCTGGATCCAGGCAGCGATCCAGCTGAAAACGCCATCTTCCTGACGGTGCTGACGGCAGTCATCCACGCGCTCGACGAGCACAGCGATCTGCTGCGCACCGCCACGTCGGGGCTGGGCAACGACCATCGTCTGGGAGCCAACGAGGCGCCGCCTGCCGTCATTTCCATGTTTGTCGGGGCGCAGTTGGAGGAGGTCATCAACCAGCTCATCAAAGGCACGGCGGCCAGCAGCCGCAAGAACGCATCGCTGCGCATCGGCATCGACGCACTGCCTCCGCTGAACCAGGACGCCACAGACCGCAACCGCACATCGCCTTTCGCTTTCACGGGCAACAAGTTCGAGTTCCGCGCACCAGGCTCGTCGCAATCCTGCGCGGAGGCGAACATGATCCTCAACACCATCGTCGCCGAGGCGATGGATGGCATCAGCGACCAGATGGAAAAGTTCCCGAAGGCCGATTTCAACAAGTCCCTGCAGGCTCTCCTAAAACAGGAAATCATCGCCCACCAGAGGGTCATCTTCAATGGCGACGGCTACACCGCCGAATGGATCAAGGAAGCAAAGAAGCGCGGACTTCCCAACCTCTCCGATACGCCGCAGGCCATCAAGCCCCTGCTGGACAAGAAGAACCAGGCCCTGTTCGCACGCTACGGCGTCCTGACCCAGGCGGAGCTGGTCTCGCGCTACGAGGTGTTCAAGGAAGACTACGAGCGGAGGCTTGAAATCGAAGGCAAGAACGCCCTTGAAATCGCCAAGAGCATGATTCGCCCCGTTGTCGTCAAGGAGTACATGGCGATAAGCGGCGCAGAGGATTTCCACGCCATCAACGTTGTCAAGAAAGAGTACGGCGAGGCTCTCACACGCTTGAACGCCGCCATCAGAAGCCTCCAGGAGGCTCTTGAAGCCAACAAGGGCATCATTGACGCGATGAGGGAACTGCGCCAGAGCATCGATGCGCTGGAGACCATCACGGACGACAACGTGTGGCCTCTGCCCAAGTACCGCGAAATGCTGTTTATCTGTTAAATCGAGGCATTTCGTGCCCCGCAGACCGATATGTCAGACGAATTGAAACACGAATGCGGCGTGGCGCTGCTTCGGCTGCGCCAGCCACTGGCCTACTACCAAAAGAAATACGGCACTGTGGCGTATGGCTTCTCCAAACTGTCCCTGCTGATGGAGAAGCAGCACAACCGCGGGCAGGACGGCGCAGGCATCGCGTGCGTCGGGCTGGACGTACCGCCTGGCAAGCCCTTCTACCACCTGGAGAAAAGCTGCACCAACATGCCGCTGGCGGATTTGCTGGAGCGCATTTCGGGGATGATTGAGACCGCGCGCAAGGCGCCGCAGCCAAGCGACGGTGCCTCGCTTTCCACACCTTTCTGCGGCGAGGTCTATCTGGGGCATCTGCGCTACGGGACGTATGGTTCGCGCACACTGGCGGCCTGCCACCCGATGGTGAGCGACAGCGCACGCCGCCTCAGCACTCTGCTCGTGGCGGGCAACTTCAACCTCACCAACACCTCGGAGGTCTTCAACCACCTCACCTCCCTCGGCTACCATCCGAAGGGCCATCAGGACTGCGAAATACTTCTCACCATGCTCTCGCACTACCTTGGAGCCTGCTATGGACAGCTCCTTCAGGCGGTAAAAGAGGCTGCGCAGCAGTGGGACGGAGGCTTCACCATCGGAGGCGTCATCGGCAACGGTGACGCCTTCGCGTTCCGCGACGCGGCGGGCATCCGCCCCGCCTACTACTACCTTGACGACGAGGTTGCCGTCGTCGCATCCGAAAAGGTTGCCATCCAGACCGCCTTCAACCTGGCCAGCGGCGACGTGAAGGAGCTGCCCGCAGGGCATCTGCTCTCCATTCCCGCCAAGGGCGAGGTCACACTGCACCGCTGCCTCCCCGAGGCCCCCGTCCGCCACTGCGTTTTCGAGCGTATCTATTTCTCGCGCGGTAACGACGCCGAAATCCAGCAGGAACGACGTGCGCTGGGGCGGGCCGTCGTGCCGCAGGTGCTGGAAGCCATCGACCACGACTACGACCACACCGTCTTCTCCTACATCCCCAACACCGCGCAGGTCAGTTTCCATGGCATGTTGGATGCATTGGACGGTTTCAGGGACGGCCACCGCCTCCGCTTCGGCATGATTGCCGTCAAGGATGCGAAGTTCCGCACCTTCATCAGCGACGCCAACCACCGCGAGGAGCTTTTCCCGCATGTCTATGACGTCACATACGGGCTCATCCGCCCGCACGAGGACAACCTGGTGGTCATCGATGATTCCATCGTGCGCGGCAACACCATGAAGCGCGCCATTCTGCCCATCTTGGACCGCCTGGAGCCGAAGCGCATCGTGGTGGTTTCGTCGGCCCCGCAGATACGCTACCCTGACTGCTACGGCATCGACATGGCCTCCTTCGGCGAACTGGTCGCCTTCCAGGCGTGCATGGACTTGATACGCGAACGGGGTCTCCAGGCGGAGTTCGAGAAGGCGGTTTGCCTTGCGGAGAAGGAGCTTGCCAAGCCTGACCGCGAGATGTCAAACCAAGCCGCTCCCCTCTATGCCCTCTTCACGGATGACGAGTTGACGGAGGGCATTCGCCGCCGCCTGCTTCCAGAGCATCTCCAGGCGGAGCTGAAAATGGTCTTCCTCTCCTGCGAAGACTTGCGCAGATGCATCCCCAACCACACGGGCGACTGGTACTTCACAGGCAACTACCCCACGCCTGGCGGCAACAGGGTCGTCAACCAGGCCCTTGTCAACTACGCCAGAAACATCAATACGCGCGCTTATTAAGATGAACAAAGGAAAAGATAAATATCTACCAGACCGAGACGGTCTGGCTACCTCCCCCGCCTACCTCGCCCTGGCGGACGGAACCGTCTTCAAGGGCGTGTCCTGCGGAGCCCCCTGCGATGTGTTTGGCGAGGCGGTCTTCAACACAGGCATGACGGGCTACCAGGAAATCGTCTCGGACCCCTCCTATTACGGGCAGATTGTGACGCTTTCGACGGCGGAGGTAGGCAACTACGGCTGCAATGGCGAGGACATGGAATCCAGAGGCCTCTTCCTGAACGGGCTGATTGTGCAGAACCTGAATCCGCCTTCGTCGTGGCGAAGCCAGCAGAGCCTTGAGGAACTGATGCGTTCGGCAGGGAAGCCC
>JAFTAC010000337.1 GCA_017458805.1 Victivallales bacterium
GTGTTGTATGCGCTGTCCATCTTGGACTCGACATGGGAGTCCATCATAAGGGCATTGTAGGCGTTGCTGTGAACGAATTTGACATTGCAGCTGGCGTCCCCCTTGTTGACATACTTGTGGTATTCGCTGCTGTCAGCCTTGCCTTCGTCTGTCGTCAACCAGGCGTATGTAAAACAGCTGCCGTCACTTGCACTGATGGTCTGGGACGGCTTTTTGAAGGCGTTGAGTTTTTTGGCGGTGCCAGCAGTGGATGGCGTGCCGCAAAGCCACCAGGCGCGTCCGTAGGAGTATTCCAGCGGAGATTCGTATGTGACGGAACTGGTGGATGGGGGACGATAGGTGTTGTAGGAGTTTGGCACATCTGAGTCGCAGACGTAGCATTTGATGTCACCGACATAGTTGGTAAGCACATCATACCAGGTGTACATGAGACTGTCATCACCTCCGCCAACTTTAGAGTAGGTATAAGCGTAGCAGTTGTAGTTTTTGAAGTCGCCAGAGTAGGTAACCATGGCGATGCCGAGCTGCTTGAGGTTGTTGACGCAGCTGATGGCCTCCGCCTTTTCACGAGCTTTGGAGAGTGCAGGGAGCAGCATGGCGGCCAGGATGGCGATGATGGCAATGACGACGAGCAGCTCAATCAGGGTGAATCTTTTTTTCATGTTTCTCGACTCCTTTGGAAAAAACGATGGCATCTGACGTGATATCAGTATTTTGTGCGCCACATAATGTTGTAGTAGTTGCTGTGCATCTTTGCCTCGACATGGCCGTCGAACAGGAGGGCGTTGTATTGGTTGGCGTGGCGGAACGCAACCTTGCAGGCGGCGTTGTCCTTGGTGACGTATTTGGCGAAGACGTCACTGTTCATTGACTGGCCGTTATCATTCCATGTTGTCCAGTCGGAGAATGAATATGTGGTGCCGTCGCAGACGCTGATGGTCTGGGAGGGCTTCTTGAAGGCGTTCATCTTGAGCATGTTTCCTTGGCCGCTTCCACCGAGCCACCAGGCGCGCCCGTATGAGTATTCGAGGGGATTGTCGTAAGTGGTGGAGCTGGTGGATTCGGGGCGCATGTCGCTGTAGGTGTTGGGGATATCCGAATCGCAGATGTAGCTCTTGGAATCGCCGATATAGTTGATGATTCCGTCCATCCAGACATAGCGGACCTGGTCGGAGCCAGAGGTTCCCGAGTAGGTGTAGGTGTAGCAGTTGTAGTTCTTGAAGTCTCCCGAATAGCTGACCATGGCCAGACCGATTTGCTTGAGGTTATTGATGCAGCTGATCGCCTCCGCCTTTTCGCGGGCCTTGGAGAGGGCTGGCAGCAACATGGCCGCAAGGATGGCGATAATGGCGATGACGACGAGCAGCTCAATCAGGGTGAATCTCTTTTTCATGTTGTTTATTCCTTAATAGATCGATGAGTAAAACTCACTGTTAATCTCTTATTAATTTTACGCCTAATTTTCCAATTTTCAAGGCAGTATGTGGAAAAATGATAGAATTGTTGGAAAAAGGCTTTTTTTTGCAATAATCTCTCTTGCATATTTCCAATAATGTATTACATTCTTACTGGCTTTTTGTAAAAGAACAAGAGTGTTTATCATATAAAGGAGTTACGTGATGCGCACATTTTTACTGAGAGGCAGGTCGTTTTGGCTGGTTCTTGGATTGCTTTTCCTGTTGCCATGTGTTGTAGTCTTCGCCCAGGAGGCGGATGATGACGACGAGGATGAGGACGAAGAGAAGACTGAACAGGCGGATCCAGACGCCTGGAAGGCTGCCCGTGACGAAATTGCGAAGACCATCAAGATTGAAATCGACAAGCGCGTCAAGCAGAAGGTCAAGCATGAGAACATCGTCAGGGATCTGAACAAGTTCACCAAGATCTATGAAGCCTTTATGAAAAAGGACTATGAGGATCAGATAGCCTCCTTCGTCGCGTTGGAGAAGAAGAAATGGGAGCGCAACATGATTCCTGCCATTTACCCGAATGTTATGGCGAAGAAGGAGTTCCAGGTTTTCATGCCTCCAGTCTGGAAGTATCCCGTTGATAAGCCGAAGGCACCGATGGAAATCATCAAATCCATGATTGAGAAGAACCTTGATGCACAATTTGTCGCCGCATATCCGCTGAAGCCTATGGAGGAGCTTGAAAAGGACGGACGCAAGAAGTACCCGCTGATTGTGCTTACTCCAGAGAATCCGCGCCCTCCTGTAAAGTTCATGCTCAGGGAAGGTCGCGGTACGAATGCGCGCGTGGAAGGTCGTTTGCAGAAAATCAACGCAGAGCGCCTTCAGGTTCAAACTCCCACTGGCACACGAATGTTGACCCGCAAGGACTTGTCGGAGGAGACACAGGCGATGTTTTACAAGGATGTAAACGACAAATATGTCCAGGAGTATGTCGATGACGAGATACGCAAGTACAATGCACTGCGCGAAGGCTTTGTCGTTGACTGGACCGAATTGATTCTGCCGAACGCCCTGATTTTCTCCAACTATGTGCCGAATGTTTACCTTACAATCGACCCCAAGACCAAGAAGCCTGAAAAGGTGATTCGCCAGTCAACGAACCTGAAAAAATGGATTACGCGTGTCGAGTATGAGGGTACCATCTACAAGACCCAGTACGAGGCGGAGAAGAAGCGCATTACGCCTGGAGTGGAGAAGGAGTTCTACGAGCACGCAGCAGAAAAGGAACTGTACAGCGAGAACTTCATCTATCGCGAGAAGGACAAGGAATGGGTGCCCGAATCGGTCGCTGCCGAACGTGACGCCGCCGAGCAAGCTGCCGAGGCAAACCAGAACCAGAACGGCGGTATGGAAGGCCCTGATGGCATGCCTGAACCTGGTCCGCCTCCCATGTAGTGTGGTCACAGGTTGCCTTGCAGCGCTCTTTGAGCGCTGCAAGGCAATCCCGAGTGAGGCGCGCACCCTTAAGGGGTGCGCTGTCAGGACGGAGTTGGCGCAATAGGGGCTATATTGCTCTGAAGAGATGCGCTGTCAGGACGGAGTTGGCGCGGTGCCTGGTTAATTAGTCAGGCGTGTATGCTTGGCACAGCTGGTTTGATACTGCCCTGAGTGGGTGTATTCTACTGGTGTGTGTGCTGTGTGTGTCCCACGAGTTCCGCAAGTTTCAGTTCGTCGGGGTAGGTGATTTTCATATTGCAGGCAGTGTTTTCAACCAGTCGTACGGAATGCCCCATAAGCTGCACGGCCTGCGCGTCGTCGGTGACTGGGATAGCTTTCTGGATGCAGTAAAGGTAGGCGTCGGTAATCCAGTCACGCCGAAAAACCTGCGGAGTTTCCGCCGCCCATAGCTTGGAACGGTCGGGAGTCTCCTGTATTTGAACTTCCGCATTGGCGACCTTGATGGTGTCCGTGACACGATGTGCGGCGATAGCTCCGCCGCAGGCAATGGCCTCTTTGAAACAAGCTTCCAGAAGAGAGGCTGTCGCGAAGGGGCGCGCAGCGTCCTGGATGGCAACGTAATTGACCTCAGACGGCAGTTCCTGTATGCCTGCCAGCGCGGATGAGGAGCGTTCGGCACCTCCATGCACCATCTTTACATCGTTAATCGATGGTGGCATTTGAACACGGAACAGCTCATCAGCACCATCAGGAATGACAAGGACGGTGTGCGCCGCGCCCACGAAAGGCACGAGGTTTTCAAGGCAGTGCAAAAAGAGGCATTTGCCGTTCAGCTTCGCAAAGAGCTTGTTTGAGCTGCCAAAACGGCGCGAGGAGCCTCCCGCGACAACAACGAGACCGAGTACGGGAGTCATGCTTCAATGCTCCATGAATGTGGCAGTCCAGGGACGCAGGGAGCTGTCGCGCGCCCCCATGACAAGGACACAGCCTTTTTGATGATTGGAGTGTATTAGCTCCAGAGCTTCTGAGCGTTGGATGGCCTTTGCCGAAATACCATTCTCAACCAGCTGCGCCACGACCTCTTCCGATGTCGGCTTGAAGCTGGCGCTGCCCCCCGCATAATAGACGGGCAGCATATAGAATACATCGCCTGGGCGAAGCGTCTCTTTAAGTATCTCCGCCAACGGTGTGCGCATGAATTCCAGAGGACGGAAGCCATGTGGCTGGAAGATGGCAACCACTGGACCGCCGAAGCGTTCCTGCGCCGTGCTGATGGCCGCATGTATTTTTTCAGGGTTGTGGGCGTAGTCGTTCACCAACGGCGTGCCGTCTGCCATGGCTCCCATCACCTCAAAGCGCTGGTGGATGCCAGGGAAGGCGGCAATGGCGGCAGCAAGCTGCTCTTGTTTTGCGTGAAGGTGCAACATTTTCAGCAGGGCGACGACCGCCGTTGCGTTCAAGGCGGAGTGATGGCCTGACTGCCCCGAAGCAAAATGCCCCATGCCAGGGATGTCAAACGCAATACCGTCCTTGTCCATCGAATAGTTGGCGGGATAGAGAGCGCCCTCCGCCCCTTCTGGCGAGAAGGTCTGAACTGGCGCCTGGCAACCGTCTGCCAGACGTTGCAGTTCCTTCAGGCAGACGACGCCTTTTTTGCAGCGCCCCATAAAGGCGGCGAACACCCTGCGGAGCTCTGCCTCTTCATAGTGGTCGTTACCCACATTGAGCAACACACCGTAGTCGGGCGAGAACTCGTTGATGGAGTGGTCACTCTCATCGATTTCCACAACCGCCCAACGGGGAGACGCATCAGCTATGAAGTTACCAGGCAGGTCGTCGGGAAGCGTACCAGCGAAATAGCCGCCATTTACCACGAGGACGGGTTCGCCCAAAGCCTTTAGGGCGGATGCAATCCAGCCCGTGACGGAGGTTTTGCCGCAGGAACCTGCGACGCCGATGAGTTGCGTACCTGTGTTGGCGATGGCCTGCGCCAACGCCCGCGCACGGTGAAGCACGGGGATGTTCGGCCTGGCAACCAAATCGGGGTTGCCCGCCTCAACCGCCGTCGAGACTATCAGCTCGTCAGGAGACTCTGCCACAACGCCTGATCCGTCCTGCTCATAGAGGTGGATGCCCTGCCGACGCAGCTTCTCATAAAGCTCCGCCTTGCCAGGCTCCGCAAGCCCGCGGTCGCTCCCCGCTACCGAATAGCCCTGCGACACCAGCAACTGGGCGAGACCACTCATGCCGATGCCCCCGATACCGATGAAAAACACCTTGCCTGGCGCAGGTACCAAGTTCAATGACGTGTCATATTCCATGTTTTCTCCTTCATTGCGCCAGACGGAGCTGGCGCATCTCCATGTCATCGCGCCAGATGGAGCTGGCGCATCTCCATGTCATCGCGCCAGATGGAGCTGGCACATCTCCAGACTATTCCTTCCCATAGAATTTCTTGATGACGTTCCAGCCATCCTGGGCGGTTTCGCAGTAGGTGAAGATGTTGATGTCCTCTTTGCAGATAAGGCCGCGTTCGGCGAAGAACTCCCAGTCGATGAGCCGTTCCCAGAACTCGCGTCCGTATAGCAGGACAGGCATGGGGTCGATCTTGTGAGTCTGGATGAGGGTAAGGACCTCAAAGAGTTCGTCCATCGTGCCAAAGCCTCCTGGGAAGGCGGCAAGGGCCTTTGCGCGCTTCAGGAAGTGCATCTTGCGCACGCTGAAATAGTGCAGCTGGAAGGAGAGTTCAGTGGTGATGTAGGGGTTGGGGTGCTGCTCAAAGGGGAGCGTGATGTTGAGGGCCGCCGAGAGGCCTCCCGCCTCCATCGCACCGCGGTTTCCCGCCTCCATAATGCCGCCACCGCCACCCGTGAGGATGACGAAGGTCCTGTCGGTGCCGTCCTGCTTCTGGCTCTCGGTGGTCACAAGAGCGGCCAGTTCGCGTGCGACCTGGTAATAGTGGCTTTCATCGACGATACGCTTGGCCGCCTTCACGTCCGCAAGGGCTTTGGGCGAGCGAGGTTCCTTGGCAAGGCGTGCTTGCGCCTCATCAAGGATCTTCTGCGCCTCCTCGGGAGACTTGGTGCGCGCACTGCCAAAAATGACCATCGTGGAATAGACCCTGAACAGGTCCATCGCTATGTCAGGCTTCAGATACTCCATTTCCAAGCGAAGACCACGGCATACTGGGGACTTGATGAAATCCTCGTCCTCAAAGGCGATTTTCTGCGCATTGTTGAAAAGCTTCTTGATTTCTTCGCGTATGTTGTCCATGTTTTACCTCCTAATTAATCATGCGAACGCCGTGCACGCCTAGTTGCCATCGTGCTTGTCATTATTGTCGCTGTGAGCGATTCTGCTGCCAATGCCCTTGAGGATGTCACCGAGGTCGAGGCCAAGGGTTTCTTTGGACATCTCGGTGAGCTTGGCGATGTTGGTTGCCATGCCCTCGGTAAGCTTGTCGCCGTTGTTGCCCCAGATGACGATTTTATCGACGCTGGAGTAGCCGTCGGCAACGGCCTTGGCGATGTCGGGCAGCTTCTCGAAGTAGAGTTTGATGGCGGTGAGCTGCAGGTCCATCTTGGCGGCGTCCTGGTACTCCTTCATGGCCTCCGCCTTCTTGAGGATACCCTCTGCCTCTGCCAATGCCTTCGCCTTGATGGCGTCAGCCTCGGCCTGGCCTTTCGCGGCGATGACCTTTGCCTCATTCTCACCTTTAATACGTTCTGCCTCGGCGATGGCCTTCTTGGCCTCGGCCTCCTTTTCCGCCTCGAATCTCTGCGCCTCCGCGTTTTTCTGGCGTTTGACCAAGTCGGCTTCCGCCTGCTTCTCGATGGCGTAGAGGTTTGCATCTGACCTCTGCTGCGTGGCAAATTTTTCAGCCTCCGCCGTCTTGCGAATTTCGGCGTCGAGCTTCTTCTCGGCGATTTCGACCTCGCGCTCCTTGATTTCGATTTCCTTCATCTGGCGTGCGACATTGGCGTCACCTGCCTTGATTTCGATGATCTTGCGCTGCTCCTCCGCCTGGATGGCCTTGGCGGATTCGGCGATGGCATCCTGCGTATCGGCTTCCTTCTTCAGTTCGGCCTTCTTGATGACCAGCTCGTTCTGGCGCTTGGCGATTTCCGTCTGCGCTGCGATATCGACGTCGTTTGCCTCCTTCTCGGCATTGGCCTTTGCGATGGCGATGTCACGCTCCGCCTGTGCACGGGCGATGGCGGCGTCCTTGCTGATCTGCGCAATGTTGTCGATACCTAGGTTCTCGATGGCCTTGTCGTTGTCGCTGAAATTCTGCACGTTGAACGAAACGATTTCAAGCCCCATGCGCGCCAGGTCGGGGTCGGCGTTTGCCTTGACCATATCGGCGAACTTCTGGCGGTCGAGTACCATCTCCTTCGTGTGCATCTGACCGACGATTTCGCGCATGTTGCCTTCCAGTACCTCCTTCGCCACATCGGAGATATATTGAGACTTGGCGTTGAGGAAGTTCATGGAGGCCTTTTCAAGCATTTCGCTCGACTTGCCGATTTTGATATTCACCACGGCATCGACATTGACGTTGATGAAGTCAGCGTTCGGCACGGGGTCGCTGGTCTTGACATCGACCTGAATCAGCTCCAGGGTAATCTTGTCCAACCGCTCCAAGAAGGGGACTCTGAAGCCCGCTGCGCCGATGATGACACGCCTGCGCAGGCCAGAAACAATGAACGCCTTGTCTGGCGGTGCCTTGACATAGCTGATGAAGCACAGGAAAAGAAACAGGATGATCAGGATTCCCACGATAATCCAAGTTGTCATAAGGTAGTCCCCTTTTGCGTTTTTAAAGCACAGCCTCGTTAATACTATTTGCCCCTGGAGGGGGCACCAACTCTACAGATATGGAATATAACTGTATTTTGACAAAATACAATAGGCAATTCGCGTTAATTTTCGAAGAAACTTGAACTCTATCAGGTGGGACAGTCGTTTTCCAGAGGATACAGATGCGCCCCCCTGTTCCCATGCCTATTGTTCCACACCCCAAAGTGCATTACCACAGCACGTTTTGTAATGCCTCACTGGTTGATAATACTTGCTGGTTTTTCTGCGCCTTGCCGCTCCGCTTCGCTATGCGGCACGGCGCAAAGGAATGTGGGAAAACGCCTGTCCCGTGGGTTTCGCTCGCGCCGAAGGTGCTCGCTTCACCCACGGCTATGTTCTTGCCGCCGCTAATGTGGCTCATATCAATCAATGAGGGATTACCACTTTTTTATGCTTATCGCAAAAAAAAGAAGAAAAAAACTTTATATTTTGAAAATGTGTAGTATTATATAGGATGAATTATTGTGATTTGTAGTTTTCAAAGAGGAGACGATATAATGGCTTCAGACAAGAAGGCACCCCTGTTTGTGCGGCGCGAATTGCTGGGCGGCCCAGGGCGGCCTGGCGCGAATGACAGAATCAACCACGCCATCATCGGCGTGGGAAGCATGGGAATGGGACATGTCGGCTATGTGCTGAATGATCCCCAGGCGAAGCTGGTGGCGGTCTGCGATGTTAAGCAGTCCCACTTGAAGGCCGCCCTGGAGAAGGCGGGTCCCGACTGCAAGGGCTACCGCGACTTCCGCGAGATGATCGACTCCGAGGACATCGACGTGGTGCATGTCGTGACACCTCCCCACTGGCACGCCATCCAGAACATCTACGCGCTGGATGCGGGGTGCGACGTCTGGGCGGAGAAGCCGATGACGCGCACCATCGCCGAAGGGCAGTGGATTGCCGAGGCCGTGGCGCGGAACTCTCGCGTCTTCCGCCTCAACACCTGGTTTCGCCTGAAGGACAACTTCTACGGCCTTGGCACGACGGTCGCACCGCTGAAGAAACTCGTCCAGAGCGGGCTTCTCGGATGGCCGCTGACGGTTCGCATCAGCGCGCACACGGGCTTCGCCTGGAAGGCCTCCATGTGGACTGGCAAGCTGGGCCTGCCGGCAGAACCTGTTCCCGATGACATTGACTACGACCTATGGCTGGGGCCCGCCCCCTACAAGCCCTATACGACCCACCGCACCTCGCAGTCGTTCCGAGGCTACTGGGACTACGACGGCGGCGGCCTCGCCGACATGGGGCAGCACTCCCTGGACCCCGTCCAATACATCCTTGACAAAGACGACACGAGCCCTGTCGAAATCGAAGCGACCGCTCCGTGGCCGCAGCACCCCGACGTGGTGGGCCTCTGGGGGCAGGTCTATATGAAATACGCAGACGGCTGCAAAATCATCCTTGAATCCTGCGAATGGGGCGAGGAGGAGACGAAGGACAAGCCCTTCATCGAAGGCCCCCTCGGCAAGGTCTATAAGAACTTCCGCACGGAGCCTGAGCACCTGGCCTCCCTGGTGGCGGTGCTGCCCGATCCCGAGCCGCAGATAAGCGACTTCAACGTCTCCATCCGAACCCGCCAGAAGTTCGGGCTGAACGAGAAGAACGGCAACCGCAGCAACATTCTGGTCCACCTGGCGAACTGCGCCATCCGCACGGGACGTAAGCTTCATTTCGACCCCGTCACGATGCGCTTCATCAACGACCCCGCCGCAAATGCGCTGGCGGAGCAGCCCATGCGTCTGCCTTGGTCGCTGCATTAGCAAGTGGAAGAACAAGGGGAAATGAACAATGAGTAAAAAGACAGATAAAAATGAAGCAAAGCCCGCCGTGAAAAAGGCTGCCAAGGCAGCCGCTGGCGTTGAGCTTTCAAAGCTCGTATGGGCAAATGCAATGGATGGCCGCAAGATGATTGCGGCTCTCTCCAAGGACTTTGACGCCAGCCTGAAGATGCTGATTCCGCTGCTCTCCGAGAAGAACGACGATGCCACTGTGCAGGCCTCCTTTGCGCTGGATGGCATGACCATGGCGGCCCTTGCCCCCGACATGGAGGCAAAGGCCAGCCGCCTTTGCAATGCATTGGTTGATAACTTCAAGCTCGCCAAGAACGACACGGCCCGCTGCATTCTGCTGAAATGCATGGACCAGATCTGTGCTTCTGTTCCCATGGACGGCGAGGCTTTCTTCAAATGCCTGGAGAAGTGCCTGAACGGGAAGGAGCCTGTTTTCACATACGCTCTCAACGTTCTTCGCCGCTGCTGCTACTCGCTGGAGTCCCTTCTGACGATGAGCAAGGTGGCGGAAAAGGCCGATGACCGCAAGAAGGCCATCCTCTACAGCGCCATCCTTGAAAACTCCTTTGGCGGTGGCCACGAAGACACCATGAACGGCTACAATCTTGCTCTTTCCCTGAAAGACAAGCCCGAGCTTTTCA
Organism: Victivallales bacterium; assembly: GCA_017458805.1. Taxonomy (GTDB): domain Bacteria; phylum Verrucomicrobiota; class Lentisphaeria; order Oligosphaerales; family Oligosphaeraceae; genus RGIG3456. Next base: position 10,159 of record JAFTAC010000337.1, read on the forward strand.
GGATGCTTTGTGCCGCGCTTTCTGCTCGCGGCGACCTCACTGCCCTCGACGCGCTGATGGACCTGCTGGTCAAAGGAGGCAAAATCGACAAGGGGCAGGCAAGAAGGTGCTTCCTCGACCTATGCATTCACTGCAACGATAGTTGCGATGATTACGACGACTGCGATGACGACTGCGACTGCGATGACGACTGCGACTGCGATGACAACTGCGACTGCGATGACGACTGCGACTGCGATGACGATTGCGACTGCGATGACGATTGCGACTGCGACGACGACTGGAAAGACAATGGCGTGGAGATTGCCCGTCTCTTTGCAGAATTGGAGCCTCGTGAGCCTGCGCTGCTGGCACTGATGATGACGATTGGCACTACGGAGGAGACCTTTGAGATTCTGTGGGAGTGCGTCGTCGAAGGTGATCAGATCCTGCGTCTGGCAGCCCTGAAATATCTGGCTGGCGGCTTTGAGAAGATGGTCTGGACGGAGCGCATTCTCCAGAGGACCATGACTCTGAAGAATGCCGAGGCGAAGGCAGACGTGGTGCGAATGCTCGGCAAGCGCGGGGACGTTGCGGCACGCCCGTATGTTCTCTCCTGTCTTCAGGACGCATCTCCTCTGGTGCGACGGGCAGCCCTTGAGGCGGCGTCCTGCTTCCCTGGCGGCAACGTGGGAGGTGCCCGCCTTGCAGGTGTGGTTTTAGCGTAGGCAAGAGGCAATTGCATATTTGCAGCTGTCCTCTGCCTAGGGGAAGCCTGGAGGCGTGGAGGCCTCCAGATCCCTTTGAAGATGAAGGAGTGGGTATGGTAAAGCGAGAAGGAACAGTCAAAAACGCATACGGCATACACTGCCGCCCCTCGGCAGAGGTGGCCAAGGCAGTGAAGAAGTACAAGGGCAAGCTGGAGATCAGCAACTCGGAGGGGAAGAAGGCGGATCCACGCAGCGTGCTCGCGTTGCTGTCGCTGACCTTGACCTGCGGGGACAAGTTCAGCATTGTCGTGGATGGCCCCGATGAGGAGGCGATTTGCGACATGCTGATGTCCTTTATGGAAAAGGAGTATGATTTTCAGCGTTGAGCAAGGGGGAAACCATGCCGTTGACGACATGGTCAATAACCACGATTCATATTTGTTTCCTTGGAGGCATTTGAGATAGAATAAACGGCATTGGTCATTTCCTGAACAAGCAGACGGGCCAGCCAAAGCGAGGTGTGGAATGAAAACAGAGTCAATGTTGCCAAGTAGTATTGAGGGAAAGTGGATTTGGTGTTCTGTTCAGGAACGGCATGACCGCACGGAACTGTTGCTGAAACGGGATTTTTCCCTCTTCGAGATGCCAGGCATCGCTGAGCTGTGGGTGGCCACACATTCCTTCTTCAAGATTTTCATCAACGGCCGGCTGGCGATATTGGGTCCCACACCCCACCCAGGTGGAGGAAAGAATGCCTTTGCCGCAAGGATTGACATCACCCATTTGGTAGAGGTAGGTGTGAATACCATCACCGTCCTTGCCCACAACGAAAACACGGCCCTGCAGGGGAAGAAACGCACCATCGAGGGGTTGTGGCTTCAGATTGATGTGGATGAGAAGCCCATCGCATGGAGCGATGGTGAATGGCTTGCCAAGCAGACAAACGAGTTTGTCGATACAGGACTTCGCACTGCCCCTTGCGACGTCTATGTGGAAAGCATGGACCTGCGGCTGGTTAACCGCAACAGTTTCCTCTGTCAGGCCGCCGATTTGGCGAACAACGACGAATGGAAGAAGGTCGATGTGGTCAAGGATGTTTCTCCTGAAAATGGCTTGCTGGTCGGCTATGGCCTTGTCCAGACACTTGCCGATGCAGTCAAGCCAAAGGAAATGAGTTGCCGCGGCCTCAGCAAGCAGGAGCGCGAAGTGACGAACATCTCCTTCGCGGGGGCGATAGCCCGCAAGCACGAGCTAGGCACGTATGCAGCCGTTTCATACGTCTATATGCCGATGGCGCAGAAGAATGTGGCGGTTGTCATCTGCGACGAGCCCTATATGCTGTTCATCAACAACCGCAAGGTGAAAGAGCAGGCCGTGCCAAAGGTGCAGGTGCGCGCAGGCGCTTCGTCATACGACTTCCATGAGCTGGCGCCGCACGAGCTGGAGGAGCAGTCCTGCGAAATCCAGCTGGCACAGGGCTGGAACCGCATTGTCTTTGTGCAGCACTGCGCCTCATATTGCTCGGGTGCATTGATGGTCTGGCCAGAGCTGGCACCAACCACCTTGAAGCTGACGGAGAAACCCGCGATTGACTCCCAAGAGGGCTGGAGTGTTGTTGGGGCTTTGCAGACCCCCATGTCGATGATCTACCCCAGCTTCCCCTTCGAGGAGCTCATCAAGACACACTATGAGTTTGATGAGAAGCAAGTCACGGACATTAGTGCCTACTATCTTGCGTGCTCCTTCACCGCCTCGACCGATGCGGATAAGCAGCTCCCTCTCACCCTCGGCAACAAGGAATACGCCATCTTTGACTTTGACAAGACCCAGTATGCCTTCCCGCACATAACCATCAGCGGCACGGCGGGCGATGTCATTGATCTGGTCCTCGGCGAACTATGCCAAAACGGCGAGGTCATTGCATACGAAATCGGAGTGCGCCGCAATGCCTCCACCATCACGCTGGCTGCTGGCGACAACGACTGGATGTGCGCAACCCCGAGAGGGTTCCGCTATGTCATGGTCATCTGCCGCAACGTCAGGCACAAGGTGGAAATCAAGGCGGTTGACTTCATCCAGGCCCAAATCGAACACAAGAACACTGGCTCCTTCCAGTGCTCTTCCCCCGTGCTGGACAATGTCTGGAACATCGGCGTCAGCACGCTGGAAACAACCATGCGCAACATATACATCGATTCGCCCGCCAAGGGGCAGTCGCAGTCACTGCCTGATGCAATGATTCAGTCCTGGGCAGGCTACACCGTCTTTGGTGAGTTCGAGCAGGCAGGACGCGCCATCGAGGCATTTGCGCAGTCCCAGCTGGAGACGGGCGAAATCAACGCCATCAGCCCGTCGGGCATCTTCCAGGCTTTGCCCGACTACTCTCTCTGCTGGCCCGTCTGGCTGCATCGCCACTACCAATACACGGGCGATGAGGAGCTGCTCATGCGCATGATGCCGACGCTGAAGAAGCTGATGTTCTACTACAACGAGATTGCCACGGAGTTTGACGGCCCCCTGGGAGATTTGCGTGACTACCTCGGGTTGCATCCCTTCATTGACTACGGCGACATCGAGCGCGGCGGCATCTCCACGGCCCTCAACGCCTTCTACTGCCGTGCGCTGCTAAGCGCGGCTGTACTTGCCACACAGGCGGGTATGGAGGACCTTGCGGAACTCTACAGGAACCGCGCCACCAGCGTCGCCCACAAGGTCTGGGTATTGAACTGGAACGACGAGGCGGGAATGTTCGCCGACTCCAACAAGCGTGGCCGCCAGAGCACCAAACGCTCCTGGCAGAGCAGCCTGCTGGCCATTTACGGCGGCATCGCCAAGCCACAACACTATGAGCGCATCTGGAACAAACTGTTCACGGTCGATGCCCCGCTTGAAAAACACGCTGGCGGTGAATACAACAACCCGTACTTCAAATACTACATTCTTGAGACGGCGTTTGCCCTTGGCAAGTCTCCATGGGCGCTCAGCCTCATCCACTACTACTGGGGCGCAATGGCGAAAGCAGGCGCAAAGACCTGGTGGGAGATGTTCGACCCGCAGTTGCCCGACCAACAGAACCGCATTTGCGGCAAGTGCCAAGGTTATGGTGTCTCGCCCAATAGTTTCATCATCTCCGAATTGGTCGGCATCCGTCCTGCGGAGCCTGGCATGCGAATGGTCTATTTCAACCCGATGCCTGGCGATGTCAGCTGGGTGAAGGCCTCCATCCCCACACCCCAGGGCACCATCAAGGTCTATTGGAATCTAGACGACAGCGGGCTCTTCAAAGTCACCATCAACTCCAACTACGTGCTGGAAGTGGTGCCTGTCATGGCCCCTGGCATCGCCAAGAGCTGCGTCTTCAATGTCAATGACAAGGTCTCCATCTTGACACCAGAACAA
>JAFTAC010000338.1 GCA_017458805.1 Victivallales bacterium
AGACTATGTTTTCATCATGGACCCCTGGTGGAACCCTGCCGCAGAGTCACAGGCCATCGACCGAGCCTACCGCATTGGCCAGCACAACCCCGTCATGGCATACCGCCTTGTGACGAAAAACACCGTGGAGGAGAAGGTCGTCCAGCTCCAGCAGGCAAAACGCCAGCTCTCATCCGCCATCATCGACCAGGACACAGGCATCCCTGCCTCCTTCTCCCGCAAGGATTTGGAAGCACTACTCAGGCAATAGCAGCCTACTTCAGGCTGCCACGCTTTATATTCTCTTGGATAATGCAGTCGATGACCTCGAAGAGCTTTTCGGAGCCCAGGCGCGTCTTACGCTGGCGTCCATAGACCTTTTCAGCAGAGACGCCATGCTCCATCCAGTCGCTGCCACCGTTGCTGTTGTTCAGCATGATAGGCTGGAGGTTGTCCATGGCGTGGGCGAACTTCGCCTCAGGCGTCTGGTACTCCTCAAACTCATCGAACAGGGCGACAAGCTCCTGCTTCTGGTCATCGGGGAGCAGGGAGAAGATGCGCTCCTTCGCACACTCCTCCCGCTCCTTCTGCGTCTGGAGGCTTTTGTCGTCGTAGGCGTATGTGTCGCCCGCGTCGATTTCCACGATGTCGTGGATAAGACACATCAGCATGACTTTCGCGATGTCAACCTTCTCGTTGGCATATTCCCGCAGAAGGTACGCCATGATGGCCATGTGCCAGGCATGCTCCGCATCGTTCTCCTTGCGGCCATGCCCAGACAAACTGGTCTGCCTGAAGATGTTCTTCTCCTTGTCAATCTCCAGCGCAAAGGCCAGCTGTTTCTCCAGACGCTCTTCCATCAGGCCTGCGCTTGGACAGCCGTGCATGCAACGGTCTTGACGATGTCCTCAACCGAGCAGCCACGGGAAAGGTCGTTGCAAGGTTTCGCAAGTCCTTGGAGCACGGCGAAAGCCTCGGCTCCAGCCACGCGCTGTGTCAGCTTGTAGCCGATGTTTCCCGCCTGCAAGTCTGGGTACACCAACACATTGGCATAGCCTGCAACGGGACTGCCCTTGGCCTTTGAAGCGCCAACTTCCGGCACCAACGCCGCATCCAGCTGAAGCTCGCCGTCCAGCAGCAAGTCAGGAGCCAGCTCATGCGCAATGCGGGTTGCCTCCTGCACCTTGGTCACCAGGTCGTGCTTGGCACTGCCCTTTGTGGAGAAGGAAAGCAGCGCAACCTTTGGCACCTCGATGCCACACAGCGTGCGGGCGGTTTCTGCGGCGGAAACCGCAATCTGCGCCAGCTCCTCGGCGGTTGGGCAAGGCACCACGACACAATCCGAATAGACCAGCAGACCATTATGACCCAGCTTCTTGTTGGGACACTCCATCAGGAAGCTGGACGAGACCACCTTCGTGCCAGGCTTCGTCTTGATGATCTGCAAGGCGGGACGGAGCATGTCGCCCGTCGTGTGGACAGCGCCCGACACAAGGCCGTCCGCATCGCCAGTCTTGACCATCATAATGCCATAGTACATCGGGTCTTCCACCAACTGCTTCGCCATCTCCTCGGTCACGCCCTTCGCCTTGCGGATTTCATACAGAGCCTGCGCATACTCCGCAGCCTTCGGGCTATCCTTCGGGTTGACAATCTCTATAGAGGAGATATCTGCGCCCTTTTCTTTCGCAACGGCCTTGATTTTGTCAGGTTCCCCCAGCAGAATGGGGCAAACCAGCTTCTCCGCAGCCAAAATCGCCGCAGCCTGCACTGTGCGGGGTTCATCCCCCTCTGGCAACACAATCCGCTTGACGCACGCACGCGCCTTCGCCATTACATCATCAATAAATCCCATGGTGTTCTCCTGTTGCTAGTTTTTTATTCAGTTGAGTTTTGTTGCGCCCTTGCGGGCGCTAAGCACAACGGGGAGGCTCTTCCCCCAATGCTGCGCCCCCAACGGGTGCGTGCATTGGGCTACGATTGTCACGCACTCCGTGCGCTCACCGCTTCGCGGCTTCGCTCCACCCACGGCTATATTCTTACGCGCCTACGGCGCTTTTATAATCCAATCTCGGCGAAGCCCGACCAGACGGGCTTTCCTGCGTAGGTGAGGATGGGAGCTTCTCCGCGCAGGGCCTTCAGGACGGAGAGTGCCAGAGCCTCCTGCTCCATCTCGCCTGGATAGACGCTGACGGGCGCAATCCAGCCACAACGCATCTTGATGCCGTCGATGATGTCATGGAAGCGCATCAGACCGCCTGTCAACAGGATGCCATCGACCTTTCCGCAAAGAACGGCGCTCATCTCGCCGATTTGCTTGCAAATCTGGTAGATCATCGTGTTCCAGACGAGGGTCGCCTTCTTGTCGCCCTCATCGACCTTGCGGTGGATGACATCGGAATCAGCCGTGCCGAAAAGGCTGACGAAGCCGCCTGCGCGTGAGCACATCAGGCGCGCCTCTTTCACGGAGTGCGAGTCAATGTAGTCAAGCAAGGCCAGAACGGGAACACTGCCGATGCGGGTCGGCGTGAAGGTGCCTTCGCCGTCGGCCCCCATGTTGCCGTCAACCATGCGGCCATGGTCGTGCGCACTGACGGTGATGCCGCCGTCGATGTGTGCGACGATGAAGTTGCACTCGTCATAGCGTTTGCCCAGCTTCTCGGCGTGGAACTCCGCCACGGCCTTCTGGTTGAGCACATGGGAGTGGGAGGTGCGGTAAACGCCCTTGATGCCCGTCAAGCGGGCATAGTCGCAGTATTCATCGACGTTGGTGGGGTTCAACGTGTAGGCGTTGCGCCCGTAAGTTGTCGCGAACTTCCAGGCCAGCATGACGCCCAGCTTGGCAGGGTGCTCGCTGCCGCCGACAGCGGCCACCGTGTCGTCATAGAGCCTCTGGTCGATGGCGGTCACGCCGCCAGGCTGCGAGTAGGCGCTGCCGCCTCGCCCGACAAAGACGTCGATGTCCGATGCGGCTACGCCATAATCCTTCAGCATGTCCATAATGACCTGGTAGCGGAAATCCATCTGGTCGTTGACATGGGGGAATTGCAACAACTGTGGCGCATCGTGAAAGACGCTCTTTTCAAAAAGGGAGGTCTCGTTCTCGAAAAGGCTCACCTTCGTGGAGGTGGAGCCTGGGTTGATGACCAAGAGCTTGAGGCTCCTACTGGCAGGGTTGTCCATCGTGTTCCTTTGATAAAATGTGCTGTAAATGACTATTCTCCCCTATTGGTAATAAATATAATGCAGGAAGGCTTTTTTTCCACCTGGCAACCCCGTTGAGGAAAAATAGTAATGCCTCACTGGTTGAAAATACTTGCTGTTTTTTCTGCGCCTTGCCGCTCCGCTTCGCTACGCGGCACGGCGCAAGGAGATGCGGGAAAACGCTTGTCCCGTGGGTTTTGCTCGCACCGAAGGCGCTCGCTTCACC
>JAFTAC010000339.1 GCA_017458805.1 Victivallales bacterium
ATCTTATCCTAATTCAGTATAAAAAAACCTTTATAGGGAACAGAGCATTATGGAATTGTTCAATGTAACGATTCAGGGGCGCGCATACGCGCACCCTTACACCACGTACACCACGGTGCATCTTAGCACAGAACGTACCCTCATCACATCAGCAGGTGAAAAGTGCCTGGAACTCCTCTGGCGTGACCTTTGCGCCGTATGGGGAGAACTCGTAGATTTCGGCATGAGTGATGGATTTGCCAGCTTCGCCAAAGACCTTCACGAGCTGGTCGCGGCCTGCGTTGGCGCTGTCGATGGAACGCTGTCCCCAGTACTTCATGAGCCAGGCTCGCCTCTCCTCCCACGACATCTTGGAGGCGTCCATGTCGCCAAAACCCTTTTCGTAGGCAAGCCATTCGTAGAACTGGGAAACGTGGCAGTCAAGCATTCGCATCTTCTTCTCGATGATGTCGTCGATGGGAACAACGGCGTCGGCACGGATGGGGTGCGGCTCCTTGAAGTTGTCGTAGTTGTAGGCGAAGACGGGGTTCTTCGGAGGGCATGGGGTGTCGTCGCAGAACATCGGCACCATCACCAGATAGGCTGCGTCCAGCACGCTCTGGGCGACATTGCGGTGGTCGGCGTGGTAGTCGCAGAGACGGTGCGAGATGACGACATCGGGCTGGAAGCGGCGGATGATGCGGATGAGTTCCTTGCGCAGCTCCAGAGTTGCCTGAATCTCGCAGTCGTGATACTTGAGCACCTGGTATTCGGCAAGTCCCGCCACCTCCTTGGCAGCCTGTGCCTCGCCATACCGACGTGCCGCCAAGCCCTCATGTGTCATGCCATAGTGCCCGCAGTCGCCGTTGCAGCAGGATACGAACTTCACAAGATGCCCCGCCTGTGCCATCTTGATGGCTGTGCCGCCACAGCGGATGTCCCCGTCGTCGGGGTGGGCTGAGATAACCAGGAAACGTTTTTGTGCCATGATGTATTCTCCCTGATTCAATAAAAAAGGCAGCTATAAGATTCATAACTGCCTGAAAAAAACAAATAAAGCTGGCTGCGAGAGATATTTGAACCTTCGGCGGACTATTGCCCACAGCGGATTTCAAACAAGTCCAACACCATTTTTTACTATAACACTTGTTAGAATCCTTGCAAGTATTCATATCGTTTTTTAGGGAATAATGTGGCATCCAATCTGTCTGTGTCTCCAAATCTCAAGCACAAAGAAGATGCATTACGTTTGAGTTTGTTCAGCTGGGTTGCAGCCGAATTGCCGTGCCCCAGGCAAAAAAATAGATGCTGTCTTGTAAAATTGGAATAGATGTTATATATTAACCAGAAATTAGGACAATCGTAATAAATCTACCAAACCACATTACAAGTCTTAGGAGTAGCGGGCATGAAAATCCAGGCAGTTAAACTCTACGAAAACGGTTTTATGACACGCCCCTTCGCGCTGGGCGGCGAGGACGGAGTGGAGAAGTTTGATGGCAGCATACGCTATCGTTCCAGCATTCAGAACTTTGTGATTGACACGGGGAGCGAGGTGATTCTTGTGGACACCGGAATGCCGCTGGAGGCTCCCGACATGGTTCCGGACGAGAAGTCGCAGATTTACATAGGAAGCCGTGTCAAGGACTACGTCTCCGCCCTGAAGGCCCTTGGCTACGAGCCGTCGCAGGTGACGAAGATTCTGGTCACGCACAAGCACGAAGACCACACTGGCGAGCTGCGCAGCTTCCCCAACGCGAAAATCTTTCTTTCGCCTGAGGAGGACGACGCGCTGAAACTGGAAGGCCCGAACGTGGTGCGAGTCCAGTACAAGGACGGCCCGTACCACACCTTCGACGCCTCCGAAAAGATTGCAGAGGGAGTGTATCTGCTTCCAGCGAAGGGCCATACGCTAGGCACCAGCATCATTGTCGCGGAATGCGACGGCCTCTTCTACATGATGCACGGCGACGTCACCTACACCGACGAGGCACTTTACGAAAACAAGCTCTCCGTCGTCTTCGAGGACCGGGCCGCCGCGCGGGACACGCTTGACCGTGTCCGCGCCTTCGTGCGGAAGAACCCCACCGTGTATTGCTCGACCCACACGCCGCTGGGCTACGAGAACCTGGAGGCGAAGCGCATCGTAGATCTGGACAATCCGCCAGCCCCCATCCCGCCAGGCGAGATTGTCAAGAAAGAGGCGAC
>JAFTAC010000340.1 GCA_017458805.1 Victivallales bacterium
GCCCTGCAAACCAGGTACCCTCGCTGACAGCAAGCCAGGTTGCAATGCCATCATGCTTGGAAACATGCAGAGCAACCCCGCCATGAGGCTCCTCTATGCACGCAAGTTCTCATACGCTGACTGGTACTTCCCTGGTGCAGGAAAAGACGGACACTATTTCATCCACATCGCCCACAATCCCCACGGGGACAACCACAACATCATCCTGGCGGAGGCCTCCGACGACACGGGTTTGGATGCTACTGCAAACGCCCTTGCCAAGCACATTGCAGCCCAGCCAAAGGGCAATTCGCTTGTTCTGCCCATCATCCACGAATTCAAACCGAACGCTCACATCGCTAGCCGCTACAGGGGCAATATCGCCAAAAAGGATGACAAGTACATCGCCAATGGCCTTGAAAGCGGTAAAAACATCCTGAAGAACGGCACGCATTGCTCCATAGCTGGACAGCTTTCTGGTCTGGGGCTGGTCTATATGCTGAGCAACGACCCGAAGGTGGCGAAGCTCTATGTCGAGCTGTGGAAGCTCTATCTCCACCACTCTGAAACAACCAACGACGTCTTCGGAATCTGGGGCTTTGACAGCGACTTCCCCTCCGAGTCCGTTCTCTCCTCGTGGGATTTGATTGAGGAGGAACCGAGCCTGACCGACGAGGAGCGCCTTTTCGTGAAAAACGCCATGCTTAAGTGGATGAAGGACATCGTAATCCCCAGCTGCGATGGCGGCAGCCTCGGAAAGGTCACTCACAACCACGGCACTTTCCCATCCCTGGGAGCCCTGCGGTGCGCCGTCTGGCTGGAGGCCAACTACCCAGATTGCCTTGAGGCAAAGGCGTTCCTCAACCGCGCAGACATGGTTTTCCGCGAGCAGTCCAAACATCCGAAGCCCATGGAGGACTGCAACGGCTACCAATGGCTCACCATCGGACACACCCTCCAATACGCCATGGCACGCCCCGACGACTCCATTTTCACATCAGGCATTGCCGACCAAATCGCAGACTTCTGCCTTCAGAGCATGGACAACTTCACCATTCAGGTCCCCTACGGCGACACGGGAAGCTGGCTCTGCTGGGATTCAGAGCAAGTCTGCCTGGACATCATCGCCCTCGCCACTGGCAACAAGGACGCCCGATGGGCTGCCGCCGCAAAGCGCGCCATCCTCTACAGGAAGAATAACACCCCCCTGGGAGGCTATTTACTGCCACCACTCAACGACGCTGCCATCCCCACAAAGTACAACGGTCTGATGACGTGGCCGTTATGCAAAGGCTTCTACAATACCTTCCCACCTGCCAAGAACATCTGGCGCCCATCCCTCGAAAACTGCGTTGACAAGGTAACCTTCCGTGAAAAACTCGACGAAGACGCGCTCTACCTCCTGCTGGACGGCATCTCCGTGGGCGGACACAAGCATGAAGACGGCAACAGCATCCCCCGAATCACCCAATACGGACGCATCTGGCTGGCCGACAACGACTACTTCAAGGCCCCCCTCAAATACCACAACTCCATCGCACTCCTTGCAAACGGCGAATCAGGCAAGGTTCTGCCATACGCCGAACTCCTTGTGGCAGAGGAGGACAACGACTATGCATGCGTCGTCACCGCCTTCAGGCAGTATGTGAAGAGCGACTGGCGCCGTGCAATGGTCTGGCTCAAGAAGCAGAAGGCGGTGCTTGTCCTGGATGTGCTCACGGCATTGCAGGATGCTGACTACCAGTTCAAGATGAACTGGCATGGCATCGGCGAGGCGACCTTGGACGAGGACGGCCTCCTGCTCACGCAGAAAGGTCCCTCCATGCGCATCCAGGTCGCCAGAGGACCCCACCTCTCCCTCTTCAACGACGAGGCTCTGGGGAGCTCAAACTGGAACGGCTACCCCTTTGCCCAGCCTGTCGTTCGCTCCATGTCAGCTCTGGCCAATGTCCCGCTGAAGGCGGGCGAATCCTATACCTTCGCCACCGTTTTCCATGGTCGCAAGGAGGGCGAGGAACTCCCCTGGAAGCTTGACGTGCTGGATGGCCAGAATGGCGTTCTTCTCGACGACGGCACTGGCACCCAGGCCATCTCGCTGGATAGCCTCAAGCTCAACGGCTTCTTCGCCAAGGAGTTGAAGGGGGCCGTGAACATCGCCAGCGGCAAGGAGTTCCGCAAAACCTACCATCAGCGGTCAAGTGTGCCGCCAGTGGCCACCACGCCAGCCAAGCCCGCTGCCAACTACGTTCCCGAGTGGGCAGCCAAGGAGAAGGCGCTGGCCCTGAAGTGCAGACCTCCCCAAAAGGCGCAGGCGGAGACTGCGCCCCTGCCTGCCCAGAGCACCCTCTGGACTTTTGCGGCAACTACTAACACGCAGTACCTTACACCAAACCAGAGGGGCCAGCAGACCATCCCTGGCTTCTGCACGATGGTTTCCTCGCCTGACAAGCTCGGTCCAAACGTCCTGACCGCTGGCAACAACGTACCTGACAACCTGCTGGACGGCAGCATCTTCCACAAAGGCAAAAACACGATGTACCCCGTTGACGCAACAGTCACCCTGACCTTCACTTTCAAGTCCACCGCCGTCCTTGCAAAAGCCCACTTTGCCATCTGGCATGCGAAGACCTCCAGCAAGAGAACATCCTATCTTCTTGAGAAGGCGATACTTGAGACGAGCGCAGACGGCACGTTCAACGACGCGGTGAAGGTGGGCGAATACGTGGAAGAACGCAAGCTGCCCGACTGGGGGAATCCCGCCAGCTGCAACATCAAGGTCAAAGATGTCCAATGCAAAGGGGTACGCCTCACCTTCATCCCCAAGAAGGGCTCCGCCATCTACCTCGCCGAAGTCGTCCTTGAAGGCAATGGCTCTGGCGGCTCGCAGGACATTCCGCAGGAGATTAGCTGCCTCGCCTCTGGCAAGGCAAACGGAAAGCTGTTCGAGGCGGTCGGCACCAAGTACGGCGACCTCTACATCCTCGATGCGAACGGAAAGCAAATCGCCAAGCAGAATCTCTCCGCCCGCGTCAACGCCCTGACCTGCGCAGACCTCGACAAAGACGGCAACGAGGAGATTGCCGTCGCCCTTGAAAATGGCCTCGTCACCGTTCTAACCTCCGACCTCAAGACGGTTTGGAGCTACACACTTGACCACTACCGCGTCTTCCCAAGCGCCAACGTGATTTACACGGGTGAGCTGGATGGAGACGGCTACCCCGAGGTCATCGTCGGCGGCAACATCTGGCGTTTATAGGCTTTCGACCACAAGGGCAAGTTCCTATGGCACTACGAGGCCATCCACCCATCGCGGTCGGGAGCCGTTGCCGACCTGGACGGTGATGGGCTTGACGAGGTTCTCTGCGGCACGCACTACTACGCAATGCAGGTCCTCAACGGCAAAGGGCAGCGAATCTGGCGGGCGTCCTTCGGCCCCATCTGCTGGGCCATTGCTACTGGCAATTTCGATGGCGACAAGACGCGCGGCGTCATCGCGGGCAGCGGCAACGGCTTCGCCTACATGTTCGATAGCAAGGGGAAACGCCTTCTCGAC
>JAFTAC010000037.1 GCA_017458805.1 Victivallales bacterium
CCACTCCACTAACCACTAACCACTAACCACTAACCACTAACCACTTAAGTGGTTAGTAAGTAATTAGCTATTAGTGGTTAGTGCTACCACTCCACTAATCACTAACCACTAACCACTAATCACTACAAGGAGGCGCGGATGCGTGTAATGAGGGCGTTGGTGGAGCTGTCGTGGGTTGGTGTGGAGTTGGAGGCGAAGTCCTTGAGGATATTGGCGGCGAGGACCTTGCCAAGCTGGACGCCCCACTGGTCGAATGAGAAAATGTTCCAGATGATGCCCTGGGTGAAGATCTTCTGCTCATAGAGGGCCATCAGCATACCGAGCATGCGGGGTGTAAGGGCATCGGCAAGAAGGGTGTTCGTGGGGCGGTTGCCCTCAAAAACCTTCTGCGCGGCGAGTTCGGGGGCGATATTCGGGTTTTCAGCAAGCACCTGTTCGAGGGTCTTTCCAAAGGCCATCGCCTCCGTTTGCGCCACAAAGTTGGCCATCAGCTTGTTGTGGTGGTCGCCGACGGGGCTGTTGGATTTGCAGAAGCCGATGAAGTCGGCAGGGATGAGCTTGGTGCCTTGGTGGAGAAGCTGGAAGAAGCTGTGCTGGCTGTTGGTGCCTGGTTCCCCCCAGACGATTGGCCCAGTCTGCCAGGTCACACGGTTGCCTTCCCTATCGACGGATTTGCCGTTGCTCTCCATATCGACCTGCTGGAGGTGCGCGGCAAAGCGGTGCATCCCCTGGTCGTAGGGGAGGATGGCATGGGTCTGGCACCCAAAGAAGTTGTTGTACCAGACACCGAGCAGCGCCATGATGACAGGCATGTTCTGCTCCAAGGGGGCCGTGCGGAAGTGCTCGTCCATCGCGTGCATGCCCTCCAGCATGGCGATAAAGTTATCAGGGCCGATGCTCAGCATGATGGGCAGGCCGATGGCGGAGCACATCGAATAGCGTCCGCCGACCCAGTCCCAGAACTCGAAGGCGTTTTCGGGCGAGATGCCGAACGCGGAGACGGCGGGGATGTTGGTGGAAACCGCCACGAAGTGCTTCGCCACCGCCTCTTTTGTCGCAAACGCCTCGATAATCCAATTGCGGGCACTGTAGGCGTTCGTCATCGTCTCCTGAGTTGTGAAGGTCTTGGAGGAGATGACGAACATCGTCTCCTCGGGGTTCAGCCCGTGAATCGTGTCCGCCAGATGGAAACCGTCAATGTTGGAGACGAACTGCACGCGCAGCTTCGGCGTCGCATACTGCTTCAGCGCTTCGACTGCCATCTTGGGCCCTAAATCCGAACCGCCGATGCCGATATTGACGATGTTGCGGATGGGCTTGCCCGTGAAACCAAGCCACTCGCCGTTGCGCACCTTCCGCGCAAAGGCGCACATCTTGTCAATAACCCCGTTGACGGCGGGCATCACATCCACGCCATCCACCATCACTGGACGATTGGAGCGGTTGCGCAGGGCCGTGTGCAGGACGGCGCGGTTCTCCGTGCGGTTGATTTTCGCGCCGCTGAACATCTCATCCCGCCAATACTCCAGCTTCGCCTCGCGGGCCAGCGCAAACAGCAGCTCCATCGTCTTGGCCTGGACACGGTTCTTGGAATAGTCCAGCAGCAAATCCTCCACCTGCACGCTGAAATGCGCCGCGCGGTCAGGGTCCTCCTTGAACATGTCGCGGAGGTGGAGGTTCTTTATCTCTTCATAATGGGCCGTAAGGGCCTTCCAAGATGGGGTCTCTGTGATGTTTGACATGCTATTTGCACCTGTGTTGTGGCAAATGAAGTATTGTGGTGTTATATTTAATAAACCGCGAACTAAAGCCCGCGGCACAGGACAGGCTCTCGTCCTGAGTGCCCAGCGCGTAGCTGGGCACGCTACCATCAGGCCTTGCTCACGCGCTCCGCATAGGCGCCCGTGCGGGTGTCGATGCGGATGGTGTCGCCTTCGTTGACAAAGAGCGGAACTGCCAGCTCGTAGCCATTGTCCAGCTTCGCGGGCTTGGTGACGTTGGTGGCGGTATCGCCCCTGGCGCCTGGCTCCGTCTCGGCAATCTTCTTCTCCACGAAGTAGGGAAGCGTGATTTCAATGGGACGGTCGCGGAAGACAAGGACGGTGCATTCCATGCTGTCGTCCAGGAAGTACTTCTGGTTGCCAAGAAGCTCCTGGGAGATGCGGATTTCCTCGTAGTTTTCATCCGTGAAAATGAAGCTGTCGCCTTCCTCGTAGGAGTAGGTGAGGGTCTTCTCTTCAAGGGCGGGGGTGTCAATCTTGTCAACGGAGCGGAAGGTCCTGTCAACGGTGCCGCCGGAAATCATGTTCTTGCATTTGCAGCGGTACAGAGCCTGCCCCTTGCCAGGTTTGCAGAAATCAAACTCGGTGATGAGGTAAGGTTCGTTGTCCAGTTCAATCTTCAGCCCTTTGCGTAAATCTGATGCTTCGTACATTGGTGTTTCTCCAGTTCATTCTCTCGGGGTAATCGCTTACCCCTTGGGTGGTTGGGTAAATATGCAATTTGTGAAATCTATAAAATAATATGAAAAGCTCGAATTTCAACCTCACTGGCGATGAACTTCTTAACGCACGCATAAAAATTCAGGAAAATGCGGGCTACCACTTTAAAAACACACAGTTGCTGGACGAAGCACTGACCCACAGCTCCTACAAGTCGGAGAACGAAAACGTCCATGTCGATAACCAGCGACTGGAGTTTTTCGGAGATGCCGTCCTGCAAATCGTCCTCTCCACGTTCCTCTTCAATGCGGACAAGAACGCACAGGAGGGGCTGCTCACGCGCATGCGCTCCTGCCTCGCCAACGAGGAGGCCACCGCCAACTACTCACGCTATCTGGAGCTGGACAAGGCCCTCCTGCTGGGCAAGGGGGAATGCCTCGGCGGCGGACGCGAGCGCGATTCCATCCTCGGCGACCTTTTCGAGGCCTTCCTCGGCGCCCTCTATCTGGACAGCGGCCTGGAAGAGGCAACGGCCTTCGTCATGAAGCTGCTTCCACCCATTGACGAGGTGAAGAAAAAGCTGGTCTTGACGGAAAACCCCAAGGGCGCCCTGCTGGAGCTCTGTCAGGGACTTCATATTGGACGCCCCGAATTCCGCATGCTTTCCGCCACGGGCCCCGACCATGCGCGCCTCTTTGAGGTCTGCGTCATCGTCGGCAAGCGGGACTATGCTCACGGCAAGGGCAGCAGCGAGAAGCAGGCGGAACGGCAGGCCGCGGCAGCAGCCTACCGCATCATCCAGAAGGAGCATTCTGGCGCCTACCTCCCAGGCAAGGCCGCCGTCACGGACACGGTGGTGGCGCTTGACTTCGATGGCGTCATCTGCGACAGCGCCTCGGAGACCGCCGTCTCCGCCTGGAAGGCAGCGCGCACGATATGGCCACACCTTTTCCACCGCCGCCTCCCCACCCAGAAGAACGTCGATGCGTTCCGCGCCGTGCGCCCCTACCTTGAAACAGGCTACCAGGCCATTTTAATGACGAAGATGCTTCAGGAGAAGCTGCCTATCGCCGAATTCGAGCAACACCTGAACCAGCATTTCGAGCGGATTATGTCCGAACACAACCTCACCCAGCAGCAGCTCATCGAGCTTTTCGGCGCCACACGCGACAACTGGATTGCAGAAGACCAGCAGAACTGGCTGGACTGGCACACCCTCTACCCAGGTGTCGCAGAAGCCCTGAAGGCTAATTTAAGCAGGGGCGGTACGCATTTCATCATCGCCACCACCAAGCAGGAGCGATTCGTCAGCGCCATCCTAAAAAACGCGGGCATCGAATTCCCCGAAGACGACATCTACGGACTGGAGCGCAAGCGCAAGAAGCCCGTTCTGCTCGCAGAGCAACTCCGCCTCAAGCCAATGGCCATCTATTTCGTCGAGGACCGTCTGAAGACCCTCTTCTCCGTGGAAAGCGAGCCCGACCTGGAGTCCGTCAGGCTCATCTACGCCCCCTGGGGCTACGGCACCGCCAACGATGCCATTGTCGCACAGGACGACCCCCACATCAAGACCATGACCCTTCAGGAATTCACCGAGTGGCTGGCCACGGTTTCTTAGTGATTAGTGATTAGTGGTTAGTGATTAGTGGTTAGTAAATGATTAGTTTAGTAGTTGAACCAAAACGCTCAAGCTTGACAATTAACCACTAACCCCTAACCACTAACCACTAACCACTAACCACTAACCACTAACCACTAACCACTAACCACTAACCACTAACCACTAA
>JAFTAC010000341.1 GCA_017458805.1 Victivallales bacterium
CTGCCCAAGCACGTCATTCCTGAAAAGTTCAGCAAAGACCATGTAAAAGAAGGGCTTGTGAAGGCACAGCAAATTCTTGACAATGGCAATCACACAAGCCTGGGCGGCTACCTCGCCTCCATTGGAAAACGCTACCTCACCTGGCAGAACCCATTGGATGCCAAGCTCTATGTCGAGACCTGCCGTCTCTACCGCAAAAGCGCCGTGGCCGACCCGCGCAAATACGGTGGGCCGTGGGGGTTCGACAGCGACTTTCCGTCCGTCTATGCCATCGCTGGCTGGGATTTGATTGAACACGACCCCTGCCTCACCGAACAGGACAGGCTCGACGTCACGCAGACCATCCTCGCATGGCTGAACATGCAGATTGTCCCAGAGGCGGCGGGCGGCGTATCGGGCAATGGCGTCACCAGCAACCACTTGACCTTCTGCTCAATGGGCACGATGATGGGCGGCCTCTACTTCTCCAAATACTACCCCAAGATGGCGACGCCGAAGGATTGGCTGGCCATCATCAGGCACAACTTCATGCGGCAGATTCCCTCCGCCAAGGTTTTCGACGACTGCGACAGCTACCAGTGGCTGACCTGGAACCACTGCGCCATCTACTCGCTCATCATGCCCGATGACACCTTCTTCACCAACAAGTACAATGCCAAGGGAAGCAGTGTCCGCCAGGGTGTCTATGTCTGCGGACAGACGATGGACAACCTCTGGACGCAGGCCCCTTACGGCGACGACGGCGGCTGGTCTTCCAGCAACTCCGACCTCCCCTTCCTCCGCAAGGTCTATGCAGCCACCAAGGAACCACTGGCGGGGCTTCTTCTGCACCTCAAGTACCAGCGTCTCGGTCTCCCCACCGACCCGTTGGCTCCGCCCGCAACCGAACAGCCTGTTTCTAACATAGGCGAATACAACGGCGAGTACTGGCGCAAAACCACGGGCGAGCCTGGCAACATGTCCAAACAGGCAGCCGACGTGGGTGACTTCAACGGCGTTTTCAATGCAGCCGCCGGCAAAGAGATTGTCGGACTGCAAATCAATCCGCTTGACAAGATGTACTATGAGACCATATCATGTCCCATGCCCGTTCCACCGCGCGAAAAGTGCTATGACAAGATGGCCAACCGCAGTGCATTGGAACCCAATGGGTTCTATGCACTTGTGGATGGCGTGAATAACGGCGGCCACCGCCATGAGGATGCCAACAGCGTCCTCCGCCTCACCTATATGTACCGCGAATGGCTGATGGAGAACGCCTACACCAAGCCACAGCAGAAGTTCCACAACTCCCTGCTGCTTCTGGCAAACGGCGAGGCGTTCAGTCTGCCCGATTACATGGAGCTGCTTTGCAGCGGCGAAAACGACGACCTCTGCTGGGCCTTCTCGCGCGCCAACGACTTCGGCCCATCCGACTGGACCCGCTTCTTCTTCTGGCTCAAGAAGGAGAACGCCATGGTGGTCGTCGATGAACTCTCAGTCAAGAAGGGTGCCTCCTACCAGGTGCGCCAGCGCTGGAACGGCCTGGGTGAATACTCGCCCAGAAACGACGGCATGCAACTGACCCAGCAGGGACCGTCCCTCCGCATCCAGTGCTGGGACAACACCCTCCTGACCGTCAATGAGAGCAAGAGTCTGGGCGAAGGCTGGGAAAGCTACAAGTACGCGCAGCCTTTGGCGCACGTCCTCGACCAGTATTTCGACGATACCCTCAAGAAGGGCGCCACGCTCACGATGGGAGCCCTGCTCCACGGCAGCGCCGATGGCGATGTCGCGCCATGGGGCTTCAAGCGCACCACCAAAGGCTTCACTGTCGATACGGGCAAGACCCTCTACGCCATCGATTTCAATGCAAGCGGGCTGCTGAAGTGCGATGCCAAGAAGAGCAACACAAAGCTGGTGGAGCCCCCGAAGCCAGCCACCACCGCTGCAGCGGCACTGCCGGGCAAAAAACTGAAGGCATTGCATGCTCAACAGCTCTACGGCCCCTTCAGCATGCTCTCCACAGAGCAAGCCTGCCTCTGGCTGACAGCCCCCGAATTCCACGATTCCATCAAGTTCACCCTGTCGGGCGATGCGCCTGACATCGATAACATCTTCGCCCCCGCACGCCCGAACGATTTGCCAGACGCGAAAAACGGTCAAGGCAAGTCTGTCAATTCTCTGGGGCTTCCCCACCATCCGAATGGGTTGCAAAACCTGACGGACGGCAAGGGTACAGGCACACAGGACTCCACCATGTACGCCATCGGCAAGGAGCCCGAAATCACCATTACCTTCGACGAACCGCAGCAAGTCAACAAGGTCGAAAGCCTGATGTGGTGGGCCACCCAGAACCGCAAGGGCGTGAAATTCAGACCAGCCACCATCACCGCCTTTATCTCCGAGGACGGCAAGCGGTTCAGAAAGGCGGGCAGCTACGATGCGACAGGCGAAAAGCACAAGGACTTCGGCACTCCCATCACCATGCCCATCGAGCTCACCCACAAGCCCATCAAGGCCCTGCGCCTGAAATACGTCCCGCAGGAGGATTCCGCCATCTACATCAACGAAATCCGCGTCATCGGTCTGCCCACATCCGCAGAGGTCAAGGAGCGGATGAAGTCACACATCACCTGCGTCATGCCCTTCACTGAAAAGGGCAAGCAATTCACCGCCCTCTCGACCAAAACGGGCGAACTCTTCATCTGCGATGACAAGGCCAATCTCGTCGCCTCCTTCAACGTTGACTCCCAAATCAACGACATCGCCGCCGCCGACATCGACGGCGACGGCATCATGGAGCTGCTCCTTGCCTGCGAGGACACC
>JAFTAC010000342.1 GCA_017458805.1 Victivallales bacterium
GCTCCGCCTCGAAGTTGGCGCGTTCCTCCTTGACGAAGATGTGCATCTGCATCAGGGAGTCGAGGCTGGCCACGTCGATGACAAAAGCGGCGCAGAGTTCGCAGCCAGGCAGATGCGAGGCCAGCGCGATGGCGTAGTTGGCGGCGTCGTAAGCCCGCTTGGAACCATCGACGACAACCAGAATCTTCTTGGCAAACGGTGGAAGCTCCGGCTTGTTCTCCTCTTCAGCCAGTTGTGTTGGAGTGGGTTGCACCGCCTCCTGCTTCTTGCTGAACATGTCGAAAATGCTCATAATTCCTCGCCTCCTTTTCCATTGTTCTCCTCAGTGGAATCACTGTTTTCAAGGCGTTTTTTCACCATCTTCATCGTGAAGAAGGAGTCCAGTTCCTTGCCTTCAAGGGATTCGCCGATAAAGTGCAAGGTGTCCTTGTAGTTTGGAATGAAAATATGCTCCAGGGCGTTGACGCGCCGCTGGGTCTTCTTGAGTTCCCGTGCCAGCAACCAGACGCCTGTCTCCAGCTCGGCAAGGCGCGCGGCGGTTTCCGTCAGCTTCAGAAAGTCCTCCATCGTCTGATCAACGAGGGAATCCGTTCCAACAAAGCCGAACTGGGAGTGGAACTCGCTCTGGGTCACCTTCAGGCTTGGGTAGCGCACACCTGCGGAGACGCGGGTGCCATCCTTGAAGGTGCGCTCATAGTGGATGCCGCTGGCGATGTTGCGCAAATGGTGGTAGCCGTTGTAGGAGAGGGCCTGGCGGAGCGTGGCGTATGCCTTGTCGCTGCGCGTCTTGATCTCCTGCTGCACCTGCTTGACGCGGTCGAGCATGCGCATCAGCTCCATCACAAGGATTTCCCGCTTCTGCTCCAGAAGCGAAAAGCCCTGCGTTGCCATCCTCAGGTCGCGCTTGAGCGCAATCTGGTTGCTTTTGGTGGGAGCTATGTTCAGACGGGCCATTAGTTCGTCTTCTCCATGGATTGCTTCTGGTCGTAGTAGGTCGAGAGCTCTTCCTCGGAGAGACGAAGCAACTCGCTGCGGGGCAGAATCTTCAGCACTTCCCAGGCAATATCCAGCGACTGGAAGATGGTGCGGTCCTCCGTTTCGCCCTGGGAGATGATGCGCTTCTCGAACTCCTGTCCGAACTTGATGTAGAGCTTGTCGATGGGGCTGAGCTCCTCTTCGCCAATGACGGCGGCGAGGGAGCGGATTTCCTTGACCTTCGAGTAGGCGGCGAAGAGCTGCGATGCTACATGCGGGTGGTCGGGACGCGTGCGCCCCTCGCCGATACCGTCCTTCATCAGACGCGACAGGGAGGGCAGGCCCGCCACAGGCGGATAGATGCCGCGCTGGAACAGCTCGCGTTCCAGCACAATCTGACCCTCGGTTATGTAGCCAGTCAGGTCGGGGATCGGGTGGGAGATGTCGTCGTTGGGCATCGTAAGAATCGGCACCTGCGTGATGCTTCCCTCGCAGCCCGTGATGCGTCCCGCACGCTCGTACATCGACGCCAAATCGCTGTAGAGGTAACCAGGGTAGCCCTTTCGGCTGGGGATTTCACCGCGGGCCGTCGCGATTTCACGAAGGGCCTCGCAGTAGTTCGCCATGTCCGTGATGATGACCAGCACGTGCATCCCCTCGTCAAAGGCAAGATGTTCCGCCAACGTCAAGGCGGAACGCGGTGTGATGAGCCGCTCCACGGATGGGTCGTCGGCCAGGCTCAGGAACATGGCGACCTTGTTGAGGACGCCGCTGTGCTCAAAGGAGTCGATGAAGAAGCGCGCAACGTCGTTCTTCACGCCCATGGCGGCAAAGACGATGGCGAAATCGACCTTCTCGTTGAGCAGTTTTGCCTGGCGGGCGATTTGCGCAGCCATGCGGTTGTGCGGAAGGCCATTGCCCGAGAAGATGGGGAGCTTCTGGCCACGCACCAGCGTGTTCATCAGGTCGATGGAGCTGATGCCTGTCTGGATGAAATCCCGTGGATATTCGCGGGCGTATGGGTTGATGGGAAGACCGTTGACATCGCGCCAGTCCTTGCAGAGGGGTGCTGGCAGACCGTCCTTCGGGCGGCCAAGGCCGTCGAAGACACGCCCCAGCATCTCCTTGGAGACGGGCACGTGGAGCGGTGTGCCGAGGAAACGTGCACGGGTGTCGGCGGGCGAGAGGGAGTCCGTGCCGCCGAAAATCTGCACAACGGCGCTGGTGGCGGTGACGTCCAGCACCTGCCCAAGGCGCTCCTCGCCCGAGGGCGTAGTCACGGAAACCAGCTCGTCGTAGGCGACGTCTGAAATGTTGTTGATGAAGACAAGGGGACCGTCGATGTTCTTGACGCCCTTGTATATAAGTCCAGGCATTTTCATCTGCCGAATCTCCTTTCGAGGCTATCCAGCTCGGAGTTGACGGTCTGCTCCATGGCGGCCATCGCCTTGAGGTCGCCGTTTTCAATTTCGCTCTTCATACGGAGGATGCGTGGCAGGCAGCGCATGGTGGAGATGTCCGCAAGCGTGGCCCCCTTCTTGATGATGGTTCTGGCTCGTTTCGTGAAGTTCACAAGCAGCTTCATCATCCAGGACTGCTTTTCTGGCGAGCAGAACATATCCACCTTGTCGAATGAGTTCTGCTGCAGGAAGGCGTTTTTAATGTATTCTGCGACCATCAGGGTGAGGCGCTGCGAATCAGGCAAGGCATCGGGGCCGACGAGCTTCGCAATGTGCTGCAAGCTGTTCTCCTCCTGTAGGATATCCATCAGGACGCTGCGGTTTTCCTTCCAGTCGTGGTCCTTGTTCTTCCACCACATTGCCACTTCCTGGAGATATTCGCTGTAGGAGGTGAGCCAGCTGATGGCGGGGTAGTGGCGGGCGTTCGCCAGGTCGCGGTCAAGCGCCCAGAAGCAGCGGATAAAGCGGCTTGTGTGCTGCGTGACAGGCTCCGAGAAGTCGCCTCCAGGCGGGGAGACGGCACCGATGACAGAGACGGAACCCGTCTTGCCCTCGAAGGTCTTCGCTTTGCCCGCCCGCTCGTAGAAGCCCGCCAGCTTGGCGGGGAGGTAGGCGGGGAAGCCCTCGTCTGCGGGCATCTCCTCCAGACGGCCTGAAAGCTCGCGGAGGGCCTCCGCCCAGCGGGAGGTGGAATCTGCCATGACAGCCACGTCATATCCCATGTCGCGGTAGTATTCCGCGAGGGTGATGCCTGTGTAGATGCTGACTTCACGGGCCGCCACAGGCATATTGGAGGTGTTGGCGATGAGGATGGTGCGCTCCATCAGGGAGCGTCCGCTTCTCGGGTCGATGAGTTCGGGGAACTCGCGGAGCACCTCCGTCATCTCGTTGCCGCGTTCGCCACAGCCGATATAGACGATGATTTTGGCATCGCACCACTTGGCGACAGCCTGCTGCGTCATGGTCTTTCCCGTGCCAAACCCGCCAGGGATGGCGGCGGCCCCGCCCTTTGCGATGGGGAAGAAGGCGTCGATGACACGGAGTCCGCAGAGCAGCGGCTCGTCCAGCGGCAGACGCGCCGCCGTGGGCCGTCCACGCCTCACGGGCCAGTAGTGGTACATCGTCAGCTCGCGAAGAGAGCCATCAGCCTGCTTCACTTTGCAGAGGGTGGTCTTGCCGTCATATCTGCCTGCGGGGACAATCTCTTCGATACGGCCCGCGATGCCAGGGGGGCACATCACGCGGTGGAGCACGCTCTCCGTCTCCTGCACTTCGCCGAAGGGAATGCCGCCTGTGATTTCATCGCCGACCTTCAGGACTGGGGTGAAATCCCATTTGCGGGAGAGATTCAGGGCGTCGGTCTTTTCACCGCGCTTCAGCATGGAGCCGCTGATTTGCGCGATGCGCTCAAGCGGGCGCTGGATACCGTCGTAGATGGTGCCAAGCAGGCCTGGTCCCAGCAGCACGGAGAGGGGACGTCCCGTGCAATAGACGGGTTCGCCAGGCTTCAGGCCGCTGGTGTTCTCATAGACCTGGATGGTGGCCGCCCCGTTCTTGACCTTGATGACCT
The DNA here is from genome assembly GCA_017458805.1 of Victivallales bacterium. Classification (GTDB taxonomy): domain Bacteria; phylum Verrucomicrobiota; class Lentisphaeria; order Oligosphaerales; family Oligosphaeraceae; genus RGIG3456. The sequence continues at coordinate 4,006 of JAFTAC010000342.1, forward strand.
CGCCAAGAAGGCGCAGGCCACCAACCTCCACAACCTCCTGCATACCCGCGTGTTCCATCTGGCAGGCCTCAACAATCGGCCCGTTCACGCGGGTTATTTTTCCTATATGAGATGTGCTCTCGTTTGACATGGTGACGTGTTTATCTATCTCGATTTATCGTCCTGAGCGCACGGCGCGTAGCCGTGCGCGCTTATTTACGACAATGCGATGCGCAGGGTATCCATCATGTTGCGAAGGCGGGCGGCATACGAATTGTCGAAGGTGCGTGCGCCGTCGGTGGTGGCGAAGGCGATGCCAGTGGGGGCGTTGTCGCCAGGCTCAAGGGTGAAGGCGACCTGGGCGGCCTTTTCGCCGAAGAGCTTAACAGCGATGGCACGCAACCACGGCTCGGTGATGATGGCAGTGTCCTTGGAGTTGAAGATGACACGCATGTCGGCGGGACCGACAGCGGCCATCGCTTCTTCGGCGAGCTGCAACAGAGATTTCTCGTGTTCCTCGCCCGTCATCTCCGAAGCCTGCCTCACGGCCTCCTGGAACATCTCGTCGATGCACTGTTCACGCTGCAAGAGCCAGTGGCGTGTGCTTTCGCGCTGCACATCCAACAAAATGGAGTGGCATTTGGAGTCGGCCTCCTCGTTGGCCTCGCGGAGGCGGTCAGCGCGCTTCTGGTCCACCTCCGCCAGCGCGGCGTCGATGGTCTTCTGCGCTTCGTTCTTGGCACGCGCGACAATGCGTTCAGCGTTCAGCTTCGCGTCGCCGAGGATTTCCTGCCGCAGTTTGTCTTCCTGATGATTATCTGGCATCTTCACACCTACTTGTCCGATTCAACAATCTTGATACCGACGGCCTCGCTGATCATCTCCTGCAGGGACCTGCGCTTCTGGCCGTGGCCCCAGATATCTGGGATGACGGCGAGGTACGGCGGTGTGGATTCGAGGCGGTGGGCGGTGACCTCCGCCTCCAGCATGTCCTCCACGGGGCGCGTAATGAGCAGGATGCCTGGCTCGTGGTTCTCAATCGCCTTGGCGAAAGCCGCGCGCGCCTGCTCCACATCCTCCACGACATCGCCCGTGACTCCCGCAAAGCGGAAGCCCAGCACCGTATCGGCGTCACCTATGATATGATAGGCCATTGCACAACACCTGCTTGTCTTATCAGACCTTGAAGACGAGGAAGAGGCTGATGAGGAAGCCGAACAGCGCAATGCCTTCGCCAAGGCCGACGAATGCGATGGCCTTGCCCAGAAGCTCGGGCTTTTCGGCTGCCGCACCCATGGCGGCCGCGCCGATTTTGCCGACAGCCATGCTGGCGGAGAGGCTGCCAATGCCCATGATGGCGGCGATGGCGTAGTAGATGGCGGGGTTGACGGCGGTCTTCACTGCCGTCTCAGCTGCTGCCGCATCGCCTTCCGCCGCAAATGCGCAGGCGCACATCAGCATCATAAACACTGCGGATTTGACAATCGACACTCTTGATGAAATCATCTTAATGTTCTCCTTTGGATTCGTTGTTGTTGGTATTGCTTGTATTGTTATTGTTGATTTGGAATGGCTTGTATTCAATACCCCCGCCTGTGAAGTACTTGCTGAAGAGTTCGTAGTATTCAAGGCGGACACCCTGAATCATGGCAACCATCCCCTCGAAGGCGATGACCAGGAGGTTGCCCAGGATGATGACGATGGCGGAGGCGATGCCCCCACCACGCATGTTGCCTTTGTGGATCATCCCCACAATGGAGAAGACCGCCAGGCAGAGGGCCGCATGGCTGATGGCGAAGGCCCCGACACGCACAAAGGAGACAGTCCCGCTGATGTAGCCCGTGAAGGTCTCCATCAGCTCGATGCAGGATTCAAGCAGGACGTTGAAAAGGCTTTCCTGCTCGCCATTTGCATGGTGGTGGTGCTTCTCTGCAAAGTGCTTAATTGGTCCTCCCAAAAACAGCAACACCAGCGGAATGCCGATGAGGACGCCTGCCCAGACGGGGAAGCTCTTGGTCTTGACGACCCAGATGCCCGCTCCCAGCGAGAACCAGTAGAAGAGAAGGCCCAGAAGGCCGAAACGCTCGAAGACACCCTCGTAGTACTTCTTCGCGATAAAATGGTTGATGATGTTGATGATAATGGCCACGCTGGAGAAGATGATTCCCACGCCGACCGCCGTCAAAAGCAGCTTTCCGATGTCCTTCTGGTCCAAGGGGCTGAGCCAGATTGGCTTCAGGAACGCATGGTTTTCGTAACCGAAGAAGCTGCCGTAGAGGAAGCCGAAGACCATTGCAGAGAAGCCGCATGCGGCCAGCAGCACGCCCGCATCATGCATCGTGTCATCCAGCTTCGGGCTCTTGGAGAGCTTGAGCCAGAGGCCGAGCAGAGCAAGTACAAGCCCCTGGCCGATGTCGCCGAACATGAAGCCGAAGAGCAGTACAAAGGTGATGCCAACGAAGATGGTGGGGTCCAGCTCGTTGTAGCGTGGAGTGCCGAAGTTCGTGATGAGCATCTGGAAGGGGCGCAGGAGGGAGCCGCCCTTGAACTTCACGGGCACGGTCTCCAGCCCTGCTTGCACGAGTGCATCGTCGTCCGCCTCAATCACCTCCACGAGGCCTGTTCCGCCTGTGGTCTCCTTCACGATGTCACGGACGGTATCGACCTCGCTGGAGGGCGTCCACCCCGAGATGCAGAAGAGATTTGCCACTTTGCCAAAGTGCTTCTGGGCCTGGCGCACGGCAATGAGCCCCTTCAGCTGGGAGTGCATCAGCAGCAGGACACCGCCGTACTCCTCGCTGAGCTTAAGCACGTTGAAGCGGCACTCGTCCAACTGCGTATGCAAATGGCCCAGTTCGTCGTCCCGCTCGTGGACGGCCTCCTCTGCGCTGCCCGAAATCTTCTCGGGGGCCTCCGCCTCCACGAAGCCGAACCTCTGGAGGTCGTCCATCACAGCCCAGTGGTTCTTGTTGGAGCAGAGCACGAGAACGTTGCCCTCGCGACCGTCGGCGGGGACCACAACGGCGCGCTCGCCCAGCTCCATCGTCACGCGGGGAATCACGGAGGAGGCAAGGCGGCCAGTCACCATGAAGAAGTGCGAGAGGTTGCGCAAGGCGTCCAGACTGACCTGCTGCAGGGGGAAGGCAGCGATGGCGGAGCGCTCCTTGTCCAGCACGCCTGTTTCACGCAGGAGCCTGTCGATGGCCTCTTCCTGTTCATGGTACTTGGTGTAGATGCGCATCATCATGGCGGAGATGTCTTCGAGGGACATGGTCTCCTGCTTCTCTGGAAGGGTTGCGCTCTGGTCAACTCCAAGCCCCTCCATCAGGCGTTCACAGCGGGAGAGGGCGTTGTAGATGGTCTTTTCGTCCTGTTCCTGGTCAACTTCTGAGAGCAGCCTGCCCCCCGACTGGTTGACGGCATCCACCAGGTGAATCAGCCCCCTCTGCCCGAGGACGCGCGTAATATCGGTGACATGCTTGCTCATCAGCAAGATGTTCACCTTCGCCATTTTGACTGGTCTGAACATATTTTTAGGCCCCAATCATCATATCCTGCATATCTCGGGTTGGGATGCCGAAATGGACGGCCTCGTAAACCCGACCGATATTCAACGCCTCGAAATGCACCAGGAACGGGAAGGCGGCAATGGAGAGGGCCTCGTTGTCGAAGTCCCTGAATGCCTTTGCCGCCAGGCTGTACAAGTGATTCCAAAGC
>JAFTAC010000343.1 GCA_017458805.1 Victivallales bacterium
GGCGTGAAGATGCAAGTCTTCAAGGTCGGCACATACAAGAGCGCCGTGGAGCCGTTCATCAACACCGAGATGAGCGACGCCAACCGCGAGCAGACAATGAGCTACCTGAGCAGCATCTGGAACAATATGCTCAAGGACGTGGCCAAGAGCAGGAAGTTCGAAACGGACGCCCTCAATGCCCTCGCAGATTCCACCACACAGTTCTGTGAGGCACAATACTTCATCGACAACAAACTCGCCGACAAGCTCGCTTACCTCAGCGACGTGAAGGATGCCCTGAAGCAGCGCCTCGAAATAGAAGAAGACGACGACCTGAAGTTCACTACCCTTGCCGATGTGGCAGCTGCCGACGACCTGGGAGATAAGGTCGACGACGAGGTGGCCGTCTACTATGCCTATGGAGAAATCAACGACAGCAAGGGCTTCGACTTCAGCCAAGAACACCAAATCACCACGAAGGAAACGATAACCGAATTGCAGAAGCTTAGAAAGGATAAGGACGTGAAAGCCGTCGTCATCCGCGTCAACAGCCCAGGCGGTTCGGCCTTCGCAAGCGAACAGATATGGCACGAGGTCCAGCTCCTCCGTGCAGAAAAGCCAGTCGTGGTCAGCATGGGCGGACTGGCAGCCAGCGGTGGCTACTATATCAGCTGCGGCGCCAATAAGATCTATGCCGACCCGATGACCTTGACGGGCAGCATCGGCATCTTCGGCATGATTCCCGACGCAAGCGAACTGCTCACGCAAAAGCTCGGCCTCACCTTCGACGTCGTGAAGACAAATGCCCTGAGCGACTTCGGCGCAATGGGCAGGCCGTTCAATGCCAACGAGGCAGCCATCTTGCAAAACCACGTCAACCAGGGCTACGAACTCTTCACGGGACGCGTGGCCGGCGGACGTGCCTTGGCCCAGGACAGCGTGAAGGTCATTGGCGAAGGCCGTGTGTGGACCGGCGAACAAGCCCTCAAGATAGGTCTCGTGGACAAGCTCGGCAACCTCGACGACGCCATCAAGGAAGCTGCAGAGCTTGCTGAGATGGAGAAGTACACCATCGGCCGCTATCCCGCTCCCGAGCCATGGTACATGGGCTTGCTCGACACGGAAGTCAACGATTACATGGAAGGCCGGATGCGCGCCGCACTCGGCGAATACTATCCCGCCTTCTCACTCATCCGCCGCATCGGCAAGATGGACCCCATCCAGGCTCGCATGCCGTTCGACCCCAACATCAAGTAAAAGTGAAAAAGGCGAAGAGGGGAAAAGGTGAAAAAAGCAAGGCTCCACCCTTCCCCCTTCCCCCCTTTCACCTTTTTACCTTTTCAACTTTAAACCTCTTTACCTTTTCAACTTTTCATGGAAGGAGATATGACACAGATACGCCGTTGGCTGACGCCGCTCAGCTGGCTCTATGGAGCAGGAGTGGACATCAGGAATGCCCTCTTCGACATGGGCGTGATGCCTTCTGTGTCGTATGACATACCCATCATCAATGTGGGCAACATCACCGTGGGCGGCACAGGCAAGACGCCTCATGTGGAGTACCTTATCCGCCTCCTTGCGGGCCGCTATCGCGTGGCAGTCCTCAGCAGGGGTTACAAGCGGAAGACAAAGGGATATCTCCTTGCTACGGCGGCTTCCACCATGGAGGAAATCGGCGATGAGCCCTGGCAGATAAAGCAGAAGTTCCCCGAGGTGTGTGTTGCCGTGGATGCCGACAGGAGGCATGGCATCGAGCGGCTCATGAAGGATGAGGCTACGAAGGATGTGGAGGTCATACTCCTCGACGATGCCTACCAGCACCGGTATGTGAAGCCGGGCTACAACATCCTGCTCGTCGACTATCACCGCATCATATCCGACGACAAGCTGTTGCCGGCAGGACGGCTGCGTGAACGGCCCTCTGCCAGCAGTCGCGCCACAACGGTCATTGTGACGAAGTGCCCGCAGCACATCAATGCGATGGGATTCCGCGTCATCCTCTCTTCCCTCAACATCAGGCCATACCAGCATCTCTTCTTCAGCACGTTCACTTACGAGACCATGCATCAGCTATGGGGCGACGGCACGCTGGAGCCGGAGACGCTGCGCAAGGACAATGCCCACGTACTCCTCCTCACAGGAATCGGCAACCCGCGTCAGATGGAGCAGGACGTCAGGCGTTTCGTCCAACACATCGTGCCTCTCACTTTCCCCGACCATCATTACTATACGAAGCGTGATGCGGATGCCATCAATCAAGCGCTGCAAGACCTGCCGAAGCCGCATATCATCATCACTACGGAGAAGGACGCGGCCAGGCTACTCCACCTGCAAGGCCTCAGCGAGGAGGTGAGGAAGCACACCTACGTGCTTCCCATCAGCATCAGCATCATGCGGGATGAAAAAGACAAGTTCGACAAAACGATAAAC
>JAFTAC010000344.1 GCA_017458805.1 Victivallales bacterium
CGCCACGGACAGTCCCAGCTTCTCCGCTATCTCGCTGACCGAATGTCCTGTCTGCTGCAAGGCAAGTGCCTCCTCTGGCAGTGGCGATTCCATTGCGCCCAGGGTGATGAGAATCTTCCGCACCGTCGTCCGCGTGATGCCGAACTTCTGCGCCACCGCCCGAAGCGAACCGCTCAACGCCGTGCCGGGATGAAGGTAGGCCTCCGCCACTCGTTCCATGAACTCCAAATCTTGTTCCTTCTGTTCCATTGCGTCTATATGTGTCTTTGCTGTGAAAGGTTGACCAATTTAGACATTTATCTTGTTTTGACATGTTAATAATATATCATATTCAACCTATAATTCAAATTAAAATAACAATTCGACATATCATGGCGATAAAAAAAAGTGCTTTGGAAGGCGATTTAGAAAAAAGATGCCTTGTAAAAGGTTATCCATGATGGTTCTCCTCCTCTGGAGAAAGGTCCTTTTCGAAGAGAGGAAACTCTGTATTCGCGTGTTTGAGTTTCACCACGCCCAGCCAGGCCAGCACAGGGAGCAGATAGCTTGCGCCGAAAACGCCGAGCTGTTTGGGAGTTGTTATCTGTACGCCGCTGGCAACAAGCTCAAGTGCCTTGCGGTAGCCATGGATGATTGTCGAGCGCGTGACCGACTTCGCCTTGCGGTCGAAGAACACCTCGTTGCCGCGCACCTCGAATGAGAACTGAAGTCCTTTTATCGTGGAGAATCCACGTCCCTCACAGGCACATAATTTCTCCCAGAATTCATTCTCATCCGCAGTGTACTGCTCAATCTTCGCAAAACGTCCCATGATTTACAGTTCAGAGAATCACGCCTTTCTGCAGGATGATGTTGCCGTACTGGCGCGTCTCGCCCGTCTGGACGATGGCAAAAGCCTTCTTTGCATATTCGTAGAAGGCGAACCGTTCCAGATAGCCAGCTTTCTGCCCTGTGATGCTCTCGCAGATGGCAACGTACTCTGCGTCCAGATGGTCGCCCTCGACAGGAGCCATCATCAGCACGGGATGTTCGACATAGCTGTCCAGCTCGAAGAGGGGCATCACGCCCTTGAGCAAATCATCGATGCGGAGGCCGTCCGCGCGGATGACCTTTGGTCCAAGACTGTATGCTGGAAAATGCGCGTCTGCAAAGAGGATGTAGTCGCCATGTCCCATCTCGCAGAGCGTCTTGAGCAGTTCGGGCGATATCAGTGGTGAAATTCCCTTGAGCATGTTTTTTATCCTTGGAGATTCCTGTATTCCCGTATTGTCCGTGCGATTCCCTCATCGAGGCTGATTGACGGCTTCCAGCCGAGGCTGTTCGCGCGGCTGGAGTCCATCAGCTTGCGGTACATGCCATCGGGCTTGCTCGAATCCCACGAGATTATTCCCCTGAATCCTGCGGCATCCGCGATCTTCCGCGCCAGTTCCGCAATCGTTATGTCGCTGCCGTAGCCGATATTGATGACTTCTGGCTCGTCATGGTTCTGCATGAAATAGAATACGGCATTCGCAACGTCATCGACATGAAGGAATTCCCGCAATGGCCGTCCCGTTCCCCAGAGGATTTCCTCTTCCTTGCCCTCGTCGGCGGCAGTGACAAAACGACGTATGAAAGCAGGAAACACGTGGCTGTTTTCGGGATGGTAGTTGTCGTTCGTGCCGTAGAGGTTGCACGGCATAAGGCTGACGGTGTTCCAGCCATACTGGCGAGTCAAGTACAGGCAGAGCTTGTAGCCGGCGATTTTTGCGAGAGCATAGCCCTCGTTGGTCGGCTCCAGAGGGCCAGTGAGAAGATACTCCTCCTTGATAGGCTGCGGAGCCTGGCAGGGATAGATGCAACTTGAACCAAGGAAGCAGAACTTCTTCACGCCATGCAGGTAGCTCTGCATGATGACGTTGTTCTGTATTTCCAGATTCTCAAGCAGGAACTCCGCGCAGTGCGTCTTGTTGGCCATGATTCCGCCCACTTTCGCCCCTGCCAGGACAACATAGTCGGGGCGTTCTGCGTCGAAGAACGCCTTTACAGCCGCCTGGTTCCGCAGGTCCAGCTCTGCGTGGGTGCGCTTCAGGATGTTGCGGTACCCCTCCGCCTCGAACTTGCGGACGCAGGCGCTGCCCACCATCCCGCGATGCCCGCAAATGAATATCTTCGCATTTCTGTCCATCATATTAGAAGCCCTTTTCGTAATGCGGATTCTCCAGAAGGCGGAAGTCGGCATCAAGCATGATCTTCACCAGCTGTTCGAACTTCACCTCTGGCTCCCAGCCAAGCTTGGCTTTCGCCTTGGCCGGATTTCCAAGCAGCTGCTCCACCTCCGCAGGACGGAAATAGCGCGGGTCGATACGGACGACCACCTTGCCGCTGGTCGTGTCGATGCCAACCTCGTTCACACCGTCGCCTTGCCATGCGACGGGATGCCCAGCCAATTCAAACGCTCGCTCTATGAATTCGCGGACAGTGTGCATCTCGCCTGTCGCGACCACATAGTCGTCAGCCTCGGGCTGCTGGAGCATCATCCACATCATGCGGACGTAGTCCTTCGCATAACCCCAGTCGCGTTTCGCGTCGAGGTTGCCCATGAAGAGGCAGTTTTGCCTTCCTGTGACAATCCGTGCGACTGCCATCGTAATCTTCCGCGTGACGAATGTCTCGCCTCTGCGGGGCGACTCGTGGTTGAAGAGGATGCCATTGGAGGCGTGCAGCCCGTATGACTCTCGGTAGTTCTTCGTAATCCAGAAACCGTACAGCTTGGCGACGGCGTAGGGGCTGCGCGGGTAGAACGGCGTCGTCTCGCTCTGCGGAACCTCCTGCACTTTCCCGTACAGCTCCGATGTGGAGGCCTGGTAGAAATGGACTTTAGGGCAAGTCTCGCGGACGGCGTCCAGGATGCGCAACACGCAAAGACCGTCGGTGTCGGCAGAGTATTCAGGCATGTCGAAACTGACGCGGACGTGTGACTGCGCACCAAGGTTGTAGATTTCATCCGGCTGAATCTTCTCGAAGAGCCGACTCAGGTTGCTGGCGTCCGTCAGATCTCCGTAGTGGAGAAAAAGCGAAACGCCATCGATGTGCGAATCCTGATAGAGATGGTCGATGCGATTTGTGTTGAAGGTGCTTGATCGGCGTATGAGACCATGCACCTCGTACCCCTTGTCAAGAAGCAGCTCCGTCAGATACGAGCCGTCCTGTCCTGTTATTCCTGTGATAAATGCCTTTTTCATGTGTCGATATTCTGAGGATAAATTGTTCTAGAAAGCGAATCAGGCACGGCATGCATGTATGCGAAGCGCATTGGGTATCGGCTTCTCGGAAATCAGCACCCAGTAGCCTCCACCGCCTGCGCCAGTGATCTTCCAGCCGTAGGCAGTGCCGCGATACTTTTCAATTGCCTCCGTGTGGTCTCGATTGGTTTGAGGTGTGAAGATTAATTTAACACACCTTAACCCATTGTCCAATTTTCTGGGGCCACTTTATTCACTTTCCGTGCGAAGGCTACCGCAATCGGCATCCCGACATAACCAAGACCAATCAGTGAGAGTTTTGCATCGCCTTTAAGAAGTGCTTCGTATGGAGTGTTCAAGGTTGTTTCCTTTTCTGGTAGGGACAATACGGCACACTGGAGTTACATGGCATTCCGTCACAGTCGGGGAATATCCCGCAGTTCGGTTTCCGCAATTGCTCATGAGGATGTCCACGGAACAGGAACTTTATGCGTCCAAAGGAAGCCAGCACAAGACGGAGTGCCACATGTGATACACAGATGATGTTGCGAACAAAGACACGTTTTCCGCCCGTGCAAAGCCGCCACAGCCACTCCATACCGATTGCACGCATCCACTGCGGAGCCCACGCCTGGTGCGCTGTGTGGAAATCAAAGGCTGCGCCCACACCCAGCATGACTGGCACGGGAATGCGTCCCAGATACTTATGCATCCACTGCTCCTGCCTGGGACCTCCGAGAGCCACCCAGAGCAAATCCACTTTCTTTTCACGCAGCTCGTTGCAGAGTGTCTCCAACTCCTCTTCTGTCGGTTCGCGAAATGGCGGGCAGGACGTTCCAACCACCTGTAAACCAGAATAACGCTCCTCCAAACGTGCCTTCAACTCCTCCGCGACACCTTCCTTTCCACCATAGAAATAATGCCTCCAGCCATGTGCGATACCATATTCGCACAATGACAGCAACATTCTGGGACCTGTCACGCGTGTTACCCGTTTGCCTAGTTTCCATGATGCAAGAGCCGCAACTGCGATGCCGTCGGGATAGCACAGTGAGGCCTTGTTGAGGACTTCACCTATTTTCGGTTGCCGAAATGACAAGTGAAGCATATTACCCTCGAAAAAACAGACATAATGGTATCCCCCATTCACGACTAATTGGCTTATCTCTTCCAGTGCCTGCTCGACATTGGAGACATTCACCTGTACGCCGTTGATTGGTATCACTTGAAACTTGTCTTCAGAAAGTGCCATATAGAAGAAACTTATCCAGCCCCCCTTGCAAAACGAAAGCGTTTTCTTTATCCCCTGATTCCAATGGCTTGCGCGTAGATTTCCATCAATCTGGCGTAGATACTGTCCCGCGAATAGAGCCGCCTTGCCTCTAAACGGCCAGTCTGACCATATCTGCGGCAGCGTTCGATATCGCCATAGAGAGCCATTATTTTGGCTGCCATCTCATTCACATTCATCGGCGTGAACTTTTCGCCAGTGATACCTTCCTGCACAATGGAGCCTGACGAACCTAGGTCCACGGCGATGACAGGACGTTCCATCTGCATGGCCTGGACGATCGTGTTCGGAAAGCCCTCGTAACAACGGCTCGGTACGACAACCACTCGGGAATCTAGAAATGCCTGACGCAATGCCTCGCCTTTGAGAAAGCCTGCCCAATGCACATTGGCTGGAGCGTTTTCGCGCAGTCCAGGCATTCCATCGTATGAACCAGCTACCATGAAGGGAAGGGCGGGCAACTGTTTGGCACTTTCAATGAACTCAATGATGCCCTTTTCCTCGCTGCAACGTCCGATGTAGGTGATATATTTCCCAGGCTGCCATTCCGCCGCAGGCTCCATCTTCTGCATGATGCCAGGCAGAATCGCCAGCTTTTTCTCTGGGATGCCCTGCTGGATGAACTTCTGCCGCTGGAACTCCGTCTGCACGATGAAGATATCCACGTTGTCAAGTATGCGGCGTGTCACTCGGGCTGCCCATCCACGCAGGGCGTAGCCAAGGCTTTTGAGGGGGCCGCCTGCGCAGCGTTTGGTTGCGCAGTGCCATTCATGCCCACCGAAGCACTTCTCGCAGACATGTCCCTGCATGTCGCAGCACAGTCCGTTCGGGCAGAAGAGACGGTAGTTCGGGCAGCGCATGACCAGCGGCACGCCGCTGCGTTTGATGGCGGGGAAGATGCTGGGCGAGAGCAGGGGATAGGGGTTCTGCACCTGCACCACATCGGGGTGGAACCCGCGGAGTTGCCGTGCAACGGCACGCGCCTCCCACGGATTCGCCAGCCCGCTGAATAGCGATTTCACCTGTCCGTAGAGGCTTCCCGCTATCTCCGCCGAGCTGCGCCTGTGCCACGCCACCTCATGC
>JAFTAC010000006.1 GCA_017458805.1 Victivallales bacterium
CCACTAACCACTAACCACTAACCACTAACCACTAACCACTAACCACTAACCACTAACCACTAACCACTAACCACTTATTCCATGAGCGACTCCTACCTGCAAAAGATGTTCGCCGAGCGTATCGGCGGTGAAAAGTTCGGCAAAGACACCACCATCTACAAGTTCGAGAAAATCAAGCGTGCCAAGGCGGCTGCCAAGAAGGCGAAGCCAGGCGTGGAGCTGATTGACATGGGCGTCGGCGAGCCAGACGACAAGGCGTTCCCCGAAGTCATCGAAGCACTTGCGCAGGAGGCTGCGAAGATAGAGAACCGTTTCTACTCCGACAACGGCTGCCAGGAGTTCAAGGATGCAGCCGCCAAATACATGCAGGAACTCTACGGTGTCACCATCGACCCCGTCAATGAAATCGTCCACTCCATCGGCAGCAAGTCGGCCTTGAGCCTGCTGCCCACCTGCTTCATCAACCCTGGCGACATCACCGTCATGACCGTCCCTGGCTACCCAGTTCTGGGTACCTGGACCAAATACCTCGGCGGTGAAGTGGTCAACCTGCCGCTACTCAAGGAGAACGGCTTCCTGCCCGACCTGGATTCCCTGACCGCCGACCAGCGCAAACGCTGCAAGCTCATCTACCTCAACTACCCCAACAACCCCACAGGTGCCTCCGCCACGCCAGAGTTCTATGACAAGGCAATTGCGTTCGCCAAGGAGAACAACATCCTGCTGGTTGTCGATGCCCCGTATGCGCCGCTGAACTTCAAGGGCAAGCCCCTGAGCATCCTCTCCCGTCCGAATGGCAAAGAGGTCGCCGTGGAGCTGCACAGCATGTCCAAGGGCTTCAACATGACAGGCTGGCGACTGGGCTGGGTCTGCGGCAATGCGGACGCCGTCAAGGCATTTGCCACCGTCAAGGACAATGCGGACAGCGGGCAGTTCCTCGCCATCCAGAAGGCAGCAGCCAAGGCGCTTGCCAACCAGGCAAAAATCACCCCGCTCATCTGCGAGAAGTACCGCCGCCGCCTCCAGGCACTGGTGGATACCCTGCGCGACCTGGGCTTTGACGCGCACACCCCCGAAGGCTCCTTCTACCTCTACGTCGCCATCCCCAAAGGCGTGAAGGGAGGCCAGAGCTTCGCAAACGCCGAGGAGTTCAGCCAGTGGATGATTATGGAGAAGCTCATCAGCACCGTGCCGTGGGATGACGTCGGCCACTTCGTCCGTTTCTCCGCCACCTTCGTGGCTCCCACGCTTGAAGAGGAGAAGCGCGTACTCCAGGAGGTCAAGAACCGCCTGGCCGACTCTACTTTCGTCTTCTAATGGATATCCCGCAGCCTGAAACATGGGATTTCTGGAACGACGGCGCACATGCGCCGTCGTTCAACATGGCGGCAGACGAGGTGCTGCTTGAGACAGCCCTCCACCGCAAACGCCCCTTGCTGCGCTTCTATGGCTGGGACACGAAGGCCGTCTCCATCGGCTACTTCCAGCAACACACCGCCGCCCCTGAAGGCTACGCCTACGTGCGCCGCCCAACGGGCGGCGGCGTCGTTTACCACGACTTTGACTTCACCTACACCGTCGTCTTCCCTGACGGCCATTGGCTCACGGGGCTGGACCGCAACGAAAGCTACGACTGGATAAACCGTTGCATCCAAGCGGCATTGGATACGCTGAAGGTTCACGCCACCCTCGCGCAGGGCAGCATCCCCCATGACGTCGATAGGCTCACGATGGTCTGCTTCACCAACCCGACGCGATACGATGTACTGCTAGACGGCACGAAAATCGCGGGCAGCGCACAGCGTCGCACGGCGGACGGCATCCTGCACCAGGGCAGCCTCCACTTCGGCGGCCCCCTGCCCTTCACAAGAAACGCATTGGGCGAAGCCATTACCGATGCTTTCAAGAGCCTTATGTCCGTCTCCTTCCAGGAGTTCGTACCCGATGCCGCACTGGAAGCCCTCATCCAGCAGAAACAAGAGACCAAATACGCCACCAAAGAGTGGAACGACAAACGCTAGCCACCTGTTCTGTTCGCGAAGCTCTTTGCTTCGTGTTTTAAGCCTATGGAAGAATCACGCGAATACGGAATACAGCCCATTGACGCCATTATGCAGGAAAACGGCCTTGACAACCACGCCGTTGTCGCTGCCTCCACCGAGCAGATCACCCACAAGATGGTCGCCAAGGCACGCAGCGGACGTTTCCTCACCATGAACGTCCGACAGAAAATCCTGCGTGCGCTCAACAAGCTCCTGAAGGCCGAATACACGCTGAAAGATCTCTTTTCATATTAAAAACTGGGGGCTCGCAGAAGGGGGCATACCTGTGGTCGTGCAGAAGAGGCGGGCAAGCGCCATGGGGCTCCATGTGCGCGCGCTGCGCGCACCAGATACGGGCAAGCGCCATGAGGCTTCATGTGCGTGGGCTGCGCGCACCAGATACGGGCAAGCGACATGGGGCTTCATGTGCGTGCGCTGCGCGCACCAGACGGGGCTCTGTCTCGGG
>JAFTAC010000345.1 GCA_017458805.1 Victivallales bacterium
GACGATGAAACCATGGGGGGCATTGACAGGAGCGCGCAAAAGCTCTCCCCACTGTTCGCCATCGCAGCTGATGCGAATCCATGAGCCAATCCACTTGCGGCGCGTCTCGTCCGAGATGTTGGCAAGGGCGCGGTCCAGTTTCATCTGGAATTCAGGCGAATAACCCTTCTTGATGGACTCGTAGTAGTGTACCGTATTTGAGGTAAACCAAGTCACAGCGAGGCGATTGCCAGAGAGAGGGATGATGCCCGCATCACGGTCATCCAACGGCGTGTTGTTGATGACCTGCGGCACCGACCAGGTCTCGCCGTTGTCGGTGCTCTTGCAGAGGACAGTCCTGCCCCAGGGGCAGATGTGCTTGTGGCGAAAGCCTGAGGCGACGACATAGAGGGTGCCGTCCTCAGCACGGCATACGCTTGGCCAGCCAAAGTAACCGAATGGGTCATGCGGCATCGTGCAGATGACGCCGTGTTTCGCTTCAATGTTGCTCATGTTGTCTTCCTTTTTTAGCAAGCTCTTTAAGGGAAATCCTCAAGGTCGGGTGAATGAAATCAGGAGCAAGTTCCGCCGCAGGCTGCAGGCAGAAGGAGCGTTCAACCAGGTCAGGCGAGGGCAGTTTCAACGACGCATCCACCAGGTCTCCGTAGAGCAGCAGATCCAGGTCGATGGCTACGACGGCGGGCGTGGCGCGGTCCCGCCCGAGACGCGCCTCTATGGCGCGCAGGCTCCGTTTCACCTCCAGCGGCAAAAGTGCCGTGTGCGCCATCGCGACACTGTTGAAATAGCGGGGACCTGTGCCTTCTAGCGGAGCTGTCTCTTCGGGCTGCGTGGCGGTCACCTCGCCGAAGGTCTCGCGCAGGGCATCAATGGCCTCGCGGAGTTTGCCAGGCCCCCCGCAGTTGGTGCCTAGTGAGATGAGCAGGAGCGCGCCGTCCATCATCGCCTCAGCCAGGTATCACGTTGAATGCCATGGGCTGGAGCCCTGTGATAAGGTAGTAGAGCAGCCCGACGATGGTCGGCACAAGCGCCCCCAGCACCTCGCCCGCAATAAGCCCCAACATAGCAGGTTTCAGAAGGTTGTAGGCGCGGCTGCCGCCAAAGCGGGTTATCACTGCCTTGATAGCCCAGCCAATCAGGTAGGAGCAGCACATGTAACGCAAGGGCGTCGCCGACCACGTCACAAAAAGCAGCGGATGCAAAGGCCACCAGGTGAAACGCAGACGGGCAAAGGTGAACAGCACCACCAAGGCAATCCCGATGGCGGCCATCAGCGTGCAAAGCGGCTGCGGAGAGAAGCCATCCATACGCGACAAAAAGGTTCCAGCCTCCTGCGTGGGCAGTCCCTGGGACTGCAGCTTGCGCTGCATCGCCACCACGTTGTCGTAGGGACCACGGGGGACGGAAATGGTGGACCAGTTGTCGCCCGTGTTGGACCCCATGTCATACTTGATGTAGAGGGTGACAGGGATGGCGACAAGGATGCCGATGGCCAGCGTCGCAACCCATACAATGGTGACTTTCCCCAGCCGCACCTTGGTGTCTTCCAATACCTTCAAGGCATTCGCCAGGAAGGGGGTGAGGGACTCGCGCGGGTCAATGAAAAGGACCGTTGTCATAATCATCATCAGCAGAAGCTGGTGGGAGCCAACCGCCTGCACGCCGACCAGTCCCCACAAAGCCGAGCAGGGCCAAAAGTAAGACTTTAGGTAAATCTGCCCCGTTTCAGCGATGACCTTCGCAAGGACGATGAAGCCGATGGTCATGAAGATGAAGTACGGCACGGCCAGAACGGGATCGATGCCCGCCATCAACAAAAGAATGTAGAAGGCAAGCCCAAAGACGATGAAAAAACGGCAGCCCCATACGGGGGTCTGGTCGCCGTCTGGTGCGGGTCCGCACGCGACAGCAGCCTTGCACACCTGCATATAGTAGTGCCGCCCCGTGTAGGCGAGGACTGCGAACACGCCGATGTTCGCGCCCAGCAGAAAGAAGCTCTGCGGGTTCAAGGAGAAGTAGCTGCTCCCCTCGATAGGGCTTGCAAGACGTATGCCATAACCAGCGAACAAACCCACAATCAGGCACCACAGAAAGGGACCAATGCCCAGCGAAAAAACGATGTCGCTGGGCACAAAATAGACCATCCCGATGACAATCAGGTAGATATGCGGACGGAGCAGGCTCGTCCCCCCGCCCTTTGCCAGCGTGGTCACGACTTTCGTGAACGGCGTAAAATCCAGTTCCGTCACCACGCGGATGAGGTGGTTCGGGAACCAGACACAGCCGAAGTTGTTGAGGTGGATGCACAGCACAATCAGCGTGGTCACCCAGAACATCCGCTGGCGGCATAGTTCTGGCACAGCACTGCCTGGCGCAGGAAAGAGCGCCGTCGTGAACTTCGCGACAGGATAAGGCAAGTGCTCATGCATCGACCACTGTCGGTGCATCATCAGCATCAGCCCCGTCAACGCAATCCAGAGGGTCATGGCGACACCGCACCAGTAGAGCAGCGGACGCATCCACGCCTTCCAGGGAATGTCCGAGACAGGCACATGCTCGGCGCCATGCCCCATCCCCTGGATGTAGCCGTTGACGATGGTATCTTCATCAACGCCCTCCCCGTGGTCAACCAACATGTACGATGGAACTTGCGAAAGGATTTTGCTGCTTTTCCAGGCGGGTGAGGTCTTCTCAATGTGAAAGGGCGTCACCAGAGTGGGAACCAATGTTCGCACCAGTCCGCCACCTGGGACGGAGGCCCCCGCCACCGTCAACGCCATGATGACAGCCAGCTCCTTGCCAGACAGGTGAAACCGCTTGAGCAGAGGATTCAGCAGCAGGGCAACGATGATAAGCGTGCCGTAGATGGCGGCTGGCATGTTGTTGCCGACCAGATAGGTCTGCCGCAGCACCCAGTCGTTGAAAAAGCAGAATCCGCATACAATGCATGCGGAAACCAAACCTATTATTACGCTTCGCCAGCTCATTCTTTTCGCAATCTGTGGTATATTATATCAATTTCCCCTACCCTCTGCAAACATAACCCAATAGAAGCATTTTTCAAATGGACATCTACGAAAAAATACGCACAGCCAGCGAAAATCTAGGGAAACTGCTCAAAGCACGAGGCCTGGTGCTTTCCACCGCCGAATCCTGCACGGGCGGTGGCATCGCGGCGGCCATCACGGACATCGCAGGCTCCTCGGAGTGGTTTTCTGGAGCCTTCGTCACCTACTCGAACGAATGGAAAATGCGCCAGCTGGGAGTCTTGCCCACAACGCTGGAAACCTACGGTGCGGTCAGTGCGCAAACCGTCAGCCAGATGCTAGACGGCCTCCTGGCAAACGGCGGTGCCGAACTGGGCATCGCCGTCAGCGGCATCGCCGGCCCTGGCGGCGGCACACCCGAAAAGCCCGTCGGCACCGTCTTCATCGGCGTCGCAGGCCATGGCTGGCAACGTGTCCAACGAATGCTCTTCGCAGGCGACCGCGCCGCCGTACGTGCCCAGACCATCGAAACCGCCCTCGCAATGATGACAGAAGCTGTTGCACACCTGGCGACAAGGGGGTAACAACGGGGGGCAACAACGATGCCCCACACTCCAGTTCTGTTAAATCAGCCTATCTGCACATACATAGCAGCCAGGGAAGGCGGCATCCAGTTCACGCTGAAGGTCTTCGTTCTGCATGAGTTCCTCCTCCAGGGAGAGGAAGTCCTTCATCTCCACCTGGATGGCATTAACAGGCTTTTGGCTTTCACGATCATAGACGAAGAAAAAAAGGTGTTCGTCGTTCGTGCGGCTATAGTCCAAAAGCAAACGATGGGCTGCGCGTGAAAGCTGAAGTTCATCCATGTTCCTGAACAACTGTAACTTGGCGTACTCGATGAGGCGGTCATCAAAGCCCAACTTGTGTATGGATATCTTCTCAATGAAATCAGGCCGCTGGTAGGTCAGGCGAACTGTCGGCCTGGCGATGCCATGCGCTTGTGCCTCGTCGGTCATCGTGGCATCGATTTCCTCTTCCAAAGCCTCCGTATTACCGTCCTCGGGTTCAGGCATTAGATACAGGATATAGTGCTTTTCAGCATCGCGAAAGACGAGATGACCACCGTCTAGCGTGAGCGTCATCTTACATTTCGGGCAAACCACCTTGTTCAGCGTACCGTCAAAAAGCTTTGGCAAGAAGGGGGAATCAGATGTCAGCACAGTGACTGTCTCGGGTATGCTATTCAACTTGAAGCCACATTTGGGACATTGAATACTCATTCGTCTAGCTCCTATCAATCTCTTGCAGCAGTAATAACAGATACCTCGGAGACTCCAGCCTTGAGGAGGGTCTTCGTCGCCTCGCCGAGGGTGGCGCCTGTCGTAAAAACGTCATCGACGAGCAGCAACCGCATCCCCAGCAGAGTTTCGCCACCGACGGGTGCAAAGGCCCTTCGGATGTTCGCAAGACGCGCAGCCTGGTCGAGGGCCGCCTGCTGGCTGGTTTTCCGTGTGCGCCGCAGTGCACGGATGCAGGGAACGCCCAAGCGGTGTGCAAGATATTTTGCCAGCATCTCCGACTGGTTGTAGCCACGCTGAAGATGGCGCATCCAGTGCAGGGGAATGTATGTCACGGCATCCACTTGCACACCTGGGGCCATTTTCAGCCATTCATCGGCCATGCGACCTGCCAGAAATGGCAGGAAGTAAACCTTCTCACGATACTTATAGCGATGGATGGCCTCACGCACACTGCCATAGTAGGGCAGTCCAGAAACAGCTATCTTCCATGGACGCCCGCCAGGAATCTGCTGGCAGTTGTGGCAGAGGTCGAGATAGCTGTCATTGGCGCCGCCACACCCCTTGCAACGGCGTTCTGGCCACAGGGGAAGCCCTTGCTCGCAGTCAGGACAAAGCCGCTCCTTGCCTGGCGTCAGTTCCTTCCCGCAAAGCGGACAGACAGGCGGCGTGACAAAATCGCGCAGTGGACGAAGCTGATTCAGCACGGGATGCCACTCCCAAGTTCCAACATCACGATAGCCGAGGCGGCAATGGCCTCCCCACGCCCGATGGTATCCTGTTTCTCATTGGTTTTCGCCTTCACGGAGACCTGCGATACATCACAGCCGATGATGGAGGCGATGGACTGGCGGACCTTCAGGCTCCACGGGCTGAACTTCGGAGCCTCCGCAAAAAGCGTGCAGTCCAGATTGACCACACTCCACCCTCGGAATGCCTTGTCGCACAGAACAGTCTTCAGGAGTTCCGCGCTATCCGCCCCCAGATACTTCGGGTCCTTGTCAGGGAACCACTGGCCAATGTCGCCAAGGGCAAGCGCCCCCAAAAAGGCATCGGTGATGGCATGGAGAAGCACATCCGCATCGGAGTGCCCATCAAGCCCAAAGGCAGAAGGTATCTCGACGCCACCGATGACAAGGCGGCGGCCAGCCTTTGTCCTGTGCAAGTCAAATCCCTGTCCGATTCTAAACATCTCAACCCGTCCTTTTTAGGGTGCATCCCTCACGATGGCGGCGATTTGCCGTGCCGCATCCAGCGACGCCTGCTTCAAGGCGTTCTGCAAGGCGACATTGCGGTCATGCATCCGAGGCAGAGAAGCCCGTCCAATGACAGTTCCCGTGAGAGACTTAAGCTTTTCGGTCGTCGGCTCCAGCTCGTATTGCACTGTAATCTCCAGGCCATAAAGCACTGTCTGGTAGGCGTCGCTGTCATCGTCCCTGGATTTCTTCTCGCGGATTTCGGCTCGTGCCATGCTGCGGTTTGTCATTTTCGTTATTTTGGCATGAAGGTGGTAGCCACACTCCCTATAGGAGGGCGTTGTGCCAACGCCCGAACCAAGCTGTTCGGCAAGGCAGCTGCGCAGCGTCGCGGCCAGCGTCGCCTCCTCTGTACGATTCTCTATCTCCGCAATATGCACGCTTTTTGCAGGGCCAACGGTACCCAGATGATAGCAGGAACACATCAGAAGGGCCAATACGATTGTCAATGACAAGATGCTTTTCATCATGCGTTCTCCTATTTCCCCTCTTTCTTTTCGCCTTCGGATTTCTCCTCCGCATTTTGCGGAGCTTCCTTGAAAGCGGGATGATTATCCAGAATGTCCTTGGCACGGAAAGCGGCATTTGTGCCTGGGTACTTCTGGATGAGCTCCTGCAGATAGACCTTCGCAGCAGATGGCTTCAAGTGGCTGGGACGCAGATAGAACTGCCCAAGTTCCAGCATTCGCGTGGCCTCCACTTCGTTTGCCGTGACCAGAATCAGCTCCACCTCGGACTTGCGCGAGTAGTCGGGGTTGCGGTCCAGAATCATCTTTGCCTGGCGGTTGGCGGCACGGCGCAAGGAACCATCTCCGTCGCCTCGCTTGCAGAGTTCGACGAGCAGTTGCGCAAGGGTGAGGCGCACGTCATCCAGCGTGGGGTCCATCTTGAGGATATCCTGATAAACCACGATGGCCTCCTCGGCTCGGTCATCCTTCTTCAGCAGTTCCGCCAGGCGAAGGCGGTCCGCCAGCGAAACGTGGATGGAGGGCGCATCCGTCAGGATAAGGAAATACACGTCAATCGCAGTCTGTCGGTCGCGTATGCCCCAGAAGGTTCCATTGCCATCGACATAGCGCTCCGCGAGGATGCGCAGCCTGTCCACCACCAGGTCGTATGGGATGTAGAGGGCGTAGTCCTTCATCAAGGCGCGGAACGCCTCCGTCGCACGATGGGTCTTGTTGGCCTCGAAATAGCATTCTGCCTCCTTGAGCAGCATATCCGCCTTGAAGACAGGCTTGTCCAACTTTCGCGCAGCCTTCTTGTATAGCTTCGCAGCCCCCATGTAATCTTCCTTCGCCCATTTCTCCTGCGCCTTGATTTTCAGCATCTGAACCTCATTGTAGATGTCAAAACTCGATGGTTCCTCCGCGGCGAATAGAGGCAACACGGCTAGCAAAAGGACTAAAACTGTTTTCATTTATGGCTCTCGTATTGAAAAACTGTGATCTGGTCAATTAGGGGAAGCCCCCTGTCTTTTCAATAAGATATACTATATTCCTGTTTTTGCCATTTGAAATCGCTGATTTTCTGGATAAATTAAAGAGTTGATGAAGTCGCAAAACAAATGCGAACCACACATCGTGTGCATTCGCACATAAAATACATTGAATAATCAACAACTTAGAGGGAAATTATGCCATTTGACCAAGGAAATCTGACGTTTCGTATATGCCGCATGCCCGAGGCAATGCCCGAGGACGCAGTGAAAAAGTTTGCCGAGCACGCTGGGCAGCCGCTGGAAATGGTGCACGACGAGCCCATGTGGGGGTGGGTCTCACCCAGGCATCTGCTGGATTGCAATATCACGGAAGAGACCATCAAGACAGCAGGCTACTACCACCTCTGCCTCCGCCAAGCGGAGCGCAAAATCCCTGGCTCCCTGCTGACGGCGGAATGCCGTCTGGAGGAGCTGAGCCGCATGGCCGCTGACGGCACCGACCACATCAACAAAAAGGAACGCAAGACCATCAAGGAAGAGGTGCAGCAACGCCTCCTCCCCGACATGCCGCCGCAGTTGTCGGGCATCTACTTCGTCATCGACGAGGCGGAGAAACTCCTATTCACCACAGCCACCTCGCAGCACTCCCTGGACATCTTCATGAGCATGTTCGACAAGACCTTCGGCTTTGAGCCCATCCCGCTGAACCCAGACCTGGTCGCCACCGACATGTACGGCATCGCGCCAGAGGACGTCCCCGCCATCTGCATCTCCCCGAACATGAAGCAGCCCCAGGGCGAAGGGAATGGCACCCTGGGCGAAAACTTCCTCACCTGGCTCTGGTTCTACCAGGAGCAGCGCGGTGGTGTCCTGCCGCCCAGCAAGCTCGGTGACTTCTCGTTCATGATCGACGGTCCGCTCACCTTCGTCTCCGAGGGTTCGGGGGCGCTGGAAAGCGTCGTGCGCAAGGGAACCCCCACCATCAGTGCAGAGGCAAAAGCCGCCCTCATGGTCGGCAAGAAACTCAAGTCCGCGAAGTTCATCCTGGCGCGCGACCAGAATCAGGAATGGTCATGCACACTGGACGCCGAGGAGTTCACCTTCCGCGGCCTCAAACTTCCCGAAGGCGAAGCGATGGACCACGACAGCATCTTCGAGGAACGCATGACCAACCTCTTTATCTTCCACAGCGCCTTCTTCGGCCTCTTCGAGAAGTTCCTCCGCGAAATGACCGACACCGCCAAGGCGGAAGAATACCAGACAAAGGCACGCGAGTGGGTCGCCAACAAGATGGAGAAATAGCCTCCTGTGCGCGGAGATTCAGCCATCTGTCCTGTGCGCGGGGATTCAGCCACCTGTCCTGTGCGCGGGGCTCAAATAGCCTGTCCTGTGCGCGGGGCTCAAGCCACCTGTCCTGTGC
>JAFTAC010000038.1 GCA_017458805.1 Victivallales bacterium
AGAGATGCGGTCGCGTATCGGGTGGTTGGGGTGTGTGGGAAGAGACTTGTTCTTGGTGAAGGCGACGGCCACGCCGCTCTCACGGTCAGCAAAGCCTTCCGATCCGCATGCCCCGCCGTGTCCGAAGCGCAGTCCCAGGTTGCCGTCGGGTCCCGTCAGGACATAGCCCAGACCGAAGCGCGCCCAATCTGAACGAGGCGGCTCCCCTGTAGGAGGCCATGGCTTGGTGGCGTTGTTGAGCAAAGCATCGTTCAGGAGGCGCACGCCATCCACCTCGCCAATAAGGGCGGCATAGTGTCGCGCCAGCGCACGGGCGCTGCATACGCCGTTTGCAGAGGGAATCACGGCATGCCGCAGCACGGGGTTGTTGATAAATGCGGCGCACCAGTCATTTCCATCCTTGGCGGAGGCATCGACAGGGACAAAGCGCTGGTCGGCAAGGCTGGTGGTCCCGAAGAAGAACTCGTTTTCGATGCCAAGGGGTTTCAGCACCTCGTCAAGCACCACGTCGCGGCAGTTCTTACGGGCCGCGATGGCGGCGGTCTCGCCCATCAGCCAAGCAAAGGTGACACCGTGGTAGGCGCAACGTGTTCCTGGTTCCCATGCGGGTGCGGATTTCGCAAGAATCGTACACATATAGTCCCAGGCGGCCAGTTCCTCGCTGTCGCCAGGCACGGGAAGCTGCTGAAGCCCCGCCGTGTGGTTCATGAAATGCCAGAGCTGGATGTCGTGCTTGCGGTTGCAATCGAAGGCAGGCCAGATGTCGCCGATGCGTGTGTCATAGCTGATGAGTCCACGCCGCACCAGGCAGTGCATGGCGGTGGTCATCACGCCCTTGCCGCAGGAAAACACGGGGAAAAGGGCATCCGATGTAATCGGGCGCGCCTGGTCGGGGCTGTAGTATCCAGAACAGAGATCCAACACCAGCTTTCCATGGTGGTAGATGGCCAGTTGGCAGCCACACTCCTCGCCAATGCGGGTGGCGTCATCCATGATGCCCTGCAGAATCGGGCGCAGTTCATTCCAGTTTGTATTCATTCGATATGCACAAAAATATGAGTAAGCGGTTTGTCAATTACGATAGTTGTATTAAACTAAAGTTATTTCTCGATAAGTCAAATCTACCAGTGCAAAAAAAGCTATTTAAGTAAATAAAAGTATGGCAGCAGAATACAAGTTACTGGACAGCGGCAACGGACGCAAGCTGGAGCGCTTCGGGGACTATGTCACAGACCGCCCCTGCGCACAGGCTGTGTGGCGCACCACCCTGCCTCGGCAGGAATGGATGAAGGCAGACGCCTTCTTCACGCGCGAAAAGGGTGGCGGCTGGAGTTTTCGCAGGAAGGTTCCGCGCGAATGGCTCTGCGAACTGGGCGGGCTCACCTTCATCGTGACCCCAACCGACTTCGGCCATATCGGCATCTTCCCCGAGCATCTCATCGGGTGGCGGCGGATGATGGAGCGCATAAAAGAGGCGAAAAAGCCGCGTCCCAATATCCTCAACCTCTTCGCCTACACAGGCGGGGCCACGCTGGCCCTGGCCAAGGCAGGCTGCGAGGTCTGCCATCTGGATGCATCAAAAAAAACCGTTGACTGGGCGCACCGCAACGCAGCAGCCAACAACCTGCAGGAAGCCCCCATCCGATGGATTGTCGATGACGTCAATAAATTCCTCCAGCGGGAACTCCGCCGCGGTCGCAGATACGACGGCATCGTGCTGGATCCGCCCAGCTTCGGGCGCGGCACCAATCAGGAGGTGTTCAAAATCGACGACGGCCTCCTTTCCCTGCTGGAAAACTGCCGCCAGCTGCTCTCCGACGAGCCGCTCTTCCTCTTCCTGACCTGCCATACCCCAGGCTATACCCCCATCGTGCTTGGACACCTCGTAAGCCAGGTGCTTGGCAAAGGCCATATCGAAACAGGGGAAATGTTCATAGAAGGGCCACTTGCACTGCCATCGGGCAGCTTCGCTTTTTGGGTAGCTTGAGTGCCGCCCCGCCGCGTACACGCGGGGGGGCGGCACTCAAATGCTATGCGCGCGCTCTAACGGAGCGCGCACTCAGGACGGAGTTGGAACGACTGGGGTATAGCAAACCTGGGAGCTTGGGATGCCTGGAGGAACACCGACCTAGCACGAAGCCAAGTAACCACAGTAGCGTCCTGAGTGCGCAGCGCGTAGCCGCGCACAAAACGACTGCTGCGCACGGGACTACTGCCGCGCTTTTCGCACGACGCACACGACTAGCGCAGCTCCTTGCGCAGCAGGGCCATGAACTGTGGGATGCGGGGGCCTGGGACGACGGCGCACTGGTCGGTGATGATGGAGATGCGGTTGTCGCGGACGGCGGGGAGGTCTGGAAGCGTGCGCTGCCAGTCGGCGAGCGCAGTCTCGACCTGTGCTGGGTCCAAATCGTGGCGCAGCTCGATGATTTGGTCGGGGTTGAGCTTGATAACGCTTTCGGCATTGAGCGTCGGGAATGGGGAGATGGCCGTTTCAGGTACCATGTCGCAGCTAAGACAAGCGACCAGCCTGCTGAAATAGCCATCATTAGAAGCGACCGTGAGGCTTTGGATGCCGCTGCCAATGTCGCGCCAAATCACCATTAGCACACGGGGACGCGGTTCTGGCAGCTCCTGTGGCAACAGCGACTTGAGGGTCTCCTCTTTCAAAGCCTTGCCCTCCTTCTCTCGTCCAAGTGCGGAACCAATGATTTCAAAGGAGTTCAGCACATCGTCGAGGGTATTACCATCGACATAGAGGACAGGGATGGAGAGGGCCTCAAGGCGGTGACCGATGTCGGCCCCGCTGCGCTGAAGAACCACGCAGGTGGGCTTCAGTGCAACGACGCCCTCGATGTCAGGATCGATGAGGCCGCCCACTTTGGGCAGCAAGGCGACTTCTGACGGATAGGCGCAGAATTTGGAGACGCCCACCACGTTTTTACCAAGCCCCAGTGCGAACAGCGTCTCGGTGGTGGCAGGTGCAAAGGAGACAATCCTGTGGTTGTCGAAACGCTGCGCCCCCTGCTGCGGCGGTTTGCAGCCACACAGCAGGGAGATAAACGCAATGATGAATACAAGTGGTGTCATCAGAACGTGAAGACGGCTCCGACGTAGTAGCAGCGCCCGTATGTGTTGTAGCGCGTGCCAAAGTCATCGGAGAGGGTGTAGTTGGTGTTCAGCAGGTTTTCAATGCGCCCGTAGAACTGCCAGTTGTCGTTCAACTTGTAGGAGACGGCGGTATGAAGCAGCATGAAGTCGCCGAGTTTCGAGCGTGTGCCGTTGGAATTGCTCTGGTTCCAGCGGGTGCCCGTCCAGGCACCGCCGAGATTGACGGCCAGCTTCTTGTTTTCCATCGGATACCATGTGGCGTCGAGAGTCGCCTTGTGGCTGGGGATGTATGCGATGAGGTGCTTGTCAACGGTCGCCTGGCGGTCGCGGGCATGCTGGTAGGTGTAGGCGGCCCTCAAAGAGAGCTGGTCGATGGGCTTCACCACGGCAAAGGCCTCGGCGCCCAAGATGGCGACGCCGCTGATTTGACCGTAAGTAGTGCCATTTTCCAATGCAGCAGAAACAATGTAGTTCTGCACACGATTCTCAAAGTAGGTGGCGCCGACGAGCACCTTCTTCTCCCAGATTTCCTGGTCGATGCCGACTTCCCAGGTCTTGTTGGTTTCAGGCTTGAGGTCGGGGTTGCCGCCAAGGAAGCCCCAGCCGCTCGGGGGAGCGTAGAGTTCATAGACGCTGGGCGAGCGGTAGCCCTTGCCCATGCTGGCGCGGAAGGTGGTGCCCGTCGCCTCAAGGTAGTACTTGGCGGAGGCGTCGCCCGTCCATTCGTCACCGAACTCAGAGTGGTCGGTATAGCGACCATTGAGGGCGATGAAGAGGTTCGTGACAGGTTCAACCTGGTAGCCCACAAAGCCAGCGGTGGTATAGTGGGAACGCTTCAGCGTGCGCACATGCGCCGTGATGTTCTCCGCGCACTCGTCGATGTATTCGACGCCGAGGGTGAGGTCATTCCAGTCGTTGATGTGGTAGGTGGCCTGGCCGTTCAGGAGCTGGGTGTCCCCCGTATAGCGGTAGAGGGTTTCGGTGTTCTTGCGGTTGCGGTAGGCCCTGTCGGAGCGGGTGAAGGCATAGGCGATGCTGAGGTCCAGCTTGCCGTCGAAGAGGTCTTTTCCAATCAGCTTGCCAGAGGCGATGTTGCGGCGCACCCAGACATTGTCATCGTCAGGCACCACGATGGCGTCGCCTGTGTACCAGTCGTCATAAGTATAGCCTGAATCGTACTCCTCGTCGATGTCCTGGAAGACGCCGTTGAGCTCCATGCGCCATTCGGGCGTGAACTGGATGCCAAGCCCGCCTGTATAGGCCATGCTGCGGTAAACATCGTTGTCGCTGTTGACGTTGCCATACTGGTCGGAGGCGACAGCCGAGATGCCGCGCTCTGAGTCACGCCCAATGCCCAGCTTGAAATCAACGATGTCATACTTGCCGAGGAAGAGTGCGCTGGCGTTGAGGCGCTCGTGGCTGCCCGCCTCCAGGGCGATGCGTCCATGTATGCCGTCTTCGGCGGGGCGTTTCGTGATGATATTGATGACGCCGCCCATGGCTGAGGAGCCCTGCAGGCTGGTTGCGCCCTTCACGATTTCGATGCGGTCGATGTCATAGAGGGAGAGATTGGAGAGGATGGGGAAGGACTCCGTGGAGGAGTTGTCCATGTAGGGGATGCCATCGACCAGGACTTTGGTGTGGTAGGAATCCATGCCGCGGATGGAGATTTGGGCATTGGAGTCATAGGGGCCGTATGCCTTTGGGGCCATGGAGACCTCGTCGCGGAGGACCTCCATGACGCTCTGGAAGCGTGCCTCCTCAATGTTCTGGCTCGTGATAAGCGAGTAGGACTGGGCGAGTTCGGCAGTTGGCATGACGACACGGGTGGCCGTGACGGTCACAGGCGGAAGCTCCACAGGCTGCTCCGCCGCGTTTTCAGTTTTCGCCTCCTGGGCGAACAGGGTTGCCGCCGACGCCATCGTCAGGGCAAGGATTGGATTCAGTTTCTTCATCGTTTTTTCTCCGAGTGATTTGGCTGTAATCCGAGCCGCCTGGAACCGCGAAAACAAAAGGCGTCTTGCATAATACTAATATATAGTATAAGCAAGACGCCGTCATTTCCGCCCTATTCCAGGCAGAATGCAGGTGCGGCCAGTCCCAAATCGCGAGGACGGTCGTTCTGTACAGGGTATCCTGGCTACGCGGATTCAAGCCTTAGGACGGCCTTCCCAGACGGAAACCGTCCAGTGACCATATTGCCCTTTGTATCCGCACACAGTTGCGCGACAGTTCCAGATTCTTACTGGATTCCCCTGTGCTTCATCTTGCGAAGCTCAGATTGTATGACAGTGGTTAATATACTGTTCAAAAAGGACTTTGCAAGAAGACAATGTGCTTTTTGCGCAAGGCGGAGCCAGCGCCTCTACAGGTGCCTGCCGCGCGGGGCGGAGCCAGCGCCTCTACAGGTGCCTGCCGCGCGAGGCGGAGCCCGCGCCTCTACAGGTGCCTGCCGCGTGAGGCGGAGCCCCGCGCCTCTACAGGTGCCTGCCGCGCGAGGCGGAGCCCGCGCTTCTACAGGTGCCTGCCGCGCGGGG
>JAFTAC010000007.1 GCA_017458805.1 Victivallales bacterium
ATTGCTAATTGCTAATTGCTAATTGTGGAATGTCCGAGTAGTCGCACATCACATCGCGCGTGAAGCGCGGCAGGTTGTCGGCGTACATCCTGTAGGCGATGTTGCTGGTGATGCTGTAGGCGAGGAACGAGCGCGAGCACGCCAGGCGCTTGACGGCGTTGCCGATGCGATAGGCTTCTTTCCATGCGCGGAAATGGCCCTCCTGGAGTTCATCCACGCTCATCTGCGCAGGCTTCAGGATGACGTGCTGGCAGTCGTACATCGACCAGTCCGTCTCGATGATGCGGTTCTGCCGCTTCATCTCCTCGTAGTGGGGCGTGCCAGGATAGGCGGTGTTCACGGTGAAGCGCGGGATGTCGATGTTGGCTTTATGGACGAACTCTAGAGTGCGGTCGAAGCACGCCTTGTCGTCGCTGTCAAGCCCGAAGACGAAGCAGCCCATGATGGCGACGTCGTGGTCATGCAGGAGCTGGACTGCATTGTAGAAGCGGTTGGCGGAGTTGAACCCCTTGCGGATGCTGTTGAGAGTCTGCTGCGAGACGGTCTCGAAGCCGACGAGCACCCCTTTGAGCCCTGCCTTGACGGCCAGTTCGAGCAGCTCCCTGTCCTCGCCGATGCGGATTGTCATGGGGCTGGCCCAGTGCTTCTTCAGGGGGATCATCGCCTTGAAAAGCTCCTTCGCATAGCCGTCCTCGATGGGGCTTGGATCGACGAAGACGAAGTTTTTGCTTGGGATTTGCCGTATTTCCTCCACAACGTCCTCGATAGGGCGGTGGCAGTAGCCAGGCGAGCTGTAGGGGGTGCAGCAGAATGCGCATTTGTTGCGGCAGCCGTATGTCGCCTGCACGCTGTTGACTGTGATGAAACGCATCTTCTTCGATGCATAGATGTCGCGCCTGGGCAGGGGAAACTTGGCGTAGCACAAGTCAGAGCGAGCCTTGTAGAGTGGCTGCATTTTGCCTGCCCTGAAATCCCGTAGCATCTGCGGGAATATCTCGATGCCGAGTCCGACTTGTATGCTGTCGGCGTGCTGCGCTGCTTCGTCAGGGCACAGCGTGGCGTGGACACCGCCTATCACGACGGGTTTTCCGCGCCCACGAAAGTACTCCGCATAGCGGTAGGCGCGCGACGAGGCCCCCGTGATGGAGGAGATGCAGATGAGGTCCGCGTCGATTTTTGTTGCGTCAACTACCTCGATGCCCTCGTCATAGACCTCGCACTCGATGTTCATCTCCTTGGGTATCAGCGAGACCAGCGCGGGCAGCGTCAGCGGGGCGTAGCGAATCAACTTGCCGAACGCCCCCGTCTTGTAGCGATAGACGGCGCCGCGCGGCATGATGAAGGCTATTTTGTCCAGCTTGTTCATTGGTCGGAGTTATTCTAGAGGTTCTAGAGGTTCTAGAGGTTCTAGAGGTTCTAGAGGTTCTAGAGGTTCTAGATAATAATATGCTTCTAATCGTGGAAAAATCAATCTCCTTCAATCATTTCGAGTGAAGTTCGTTGAATCTCAGGCTGAATCGCGCAAGGTACCGTGCAAGGCGGTCGGCGTCGTTGGAGCTGGTCTTGGCGAGGCGCGAGATGGCGAAGAGCCTGCGCCCCGCCTCGGAGAGCGTTTTGCTCTCCTGGCAGACGCGCAGCACCTCCTTGAGCTGCGCCAGCTCGAAGAGGTCGTAGCGGGTGGCGTAGTCGGCTCCAAGATACTTCTCCAGCAGGTCGTCCTGCGGGGGAGGAGGGGGTGGCGTTTGGGCGTACTCCAATTCTGCTTGCAGGGTGGAAAGGTCGATGCGTCCGCCTGGTGCGAGGGTGGCGAGGCGCGTGATGATGGCGTTGAGCTCGCGGAAGTTGCCACGCCAATCGTGTCGTTCCGCAAACTCCATAAACCGCTGCCACGCCTCCTTGTTGAAGGTGATGCGCTGGCCGTTTTTCTGCGAAAAGAGCTCCAGCTCGTACTCCACGTTAGGCTCGATGTCCTCGCGTCGCTCGGCCAGCCCTGGCAGGCGGAAGCGCCAGAGGTTGATGCGCTGGAAGAGGTCGTCGCGGAACGTGCCTCTCTCCACGGCCTCCTCTAGGTTGCGGTTGGTACCGCAGATGAGCTGGAAGGAGCTGGTCTCCTCACGGTCGGAGCCCAATGGCAGGAAACGCTTCTCCTCGATGGCGCGCAGGAGCATCGCCTGCTCATCGAGGCCCAATTCGCCGATTTCATCAAGGAAGAGCAGGCCGCCATCTGCGGTTTTCAGCAGCCCTGGACGCTCCTTGACCGCCCCCGTGAACGCTCCTTTTGTGTGTCCGAAGAGGGCAGCCATCGCCTGATCACCGCGGAGCGTGGCGCAGTTCACATCGACGAAGCCCCCTGTGAGCTGCCTGTTCAGCTTCTTCAGCTCGTAGATGTTTCGCGCAAGGCGGGACTTGCCTGCGCCCGTCGGACCCGTGAGCAGGATGGGCTCCCGCGAGCGCACTGCCACGCGCTCGATGGTTTCGATGAGGGCGTTGAACGCGTGGTTGCGCGTTTCGATGCCAGATTTCAGGAAGAAGAGGTCGTTCTGCCGCTCGACGGCGAACCGTTTCGCCAGCAGGTCGTAGCGCGAGAGGTCCAAATCGATGACGCTGTACTTTCCCTGCGCGGGATTCGAGCCGTGCGTCGGTTGCGTCTGAATCAGCCGACCAGGCAAGTGGTGCGATTCGTTGAGCAGGAAGAGGCAGATCTGCGCCACGTGCGTTCCCGTGGTGATGTGGATGAAGTAGTGGTTCTCTTCTGGACTGAAGCTCTGCTGGCGGCTGTAGTCGTAGAGCTTCCCATAGACCTCCTCGAAATCCCATGGATCGCTCATTTCCAGCAGCTCGGGCACGACCTCCGTGTCGGGCGAACAGGTGCGGATGTCCTCCACGACCTGCTTCAGCAGACCCTCGAAGCGCTGCTGGTACCATATATGGTATTCGTCGAAGTGCAAATCCTCCTGCATGACCAGCGCAACCGATGGCCGCCAGAACCCCCAGCGCTCCAACCCGCGACGGTGGCTGTCCAGCGTGGTGCCTAAAAATGAGTAGATGATGTTTTTCATGGTTGATGGCTTTATGGGACGAGGGGACGAGGGGACGAGGGGACGAGGGCAGGAGTCGCTCTGGTGCGATGGGACGATGGGACGATGGGACTTGGAATG
>JAFTAC010000346.1 GCA_017458805.1 Victivallales bacterium
CATGCAAAATGGCAAGCCAGTTGAAATCAATGGGATATGTGAATACGACCTGCTTCCGCGCGAAAACACGTTCATGCCTGTTGTCATGTGGGGTACGGCTGACGCCGAGCCGCTGAAGAAGATTGGCTTCACGCACGACCTCCGCGGCATGGGCGACACACGCGCCTCGTGGGAGTCGGAAGAGGTTGTTGACCTCACAAAATACAACTCCATTCAGGCCACCTATGACATGCTAAACCAGCGCATGAAGGAAGGGCTACACGTCAGCCTGACCTGCCGCCCTGGCCCCAGCCTCTCCCAAATGTACCCGAATGACCTCTCGCTGCACCGCGTCAATCGCAACGGCAAGCCTGAAAACACAGAGAACCTGGATGCATGCAACCCCAAGGTCCTTGCCTACGGCTACCGCTTCGGCAAGAGCATCGGCGACGCCTTCGGGCGCTTCCCCAGCTTTGACGCGGCCCTCATCCACTCCGAGGTGCGCGACAACACCGCCCTCTCCTTCCATCCATTCGAGGTGGAGGCTGCGGAGAAGGCCATCGGTGCGAAGATTCCAGAGCAAATCGTCTCGAAAGGGGGCGTGCCATACGCCGTACTGCCCAACTTCCCTGCCAACCACGTCATCCCCAACGACGACCTTATCCTCAAGTACTACACCTGGTTCTGGAAGGACGGCGATGGCTGGAACCCCCTCCACTCCCAAATCAACCACGGTCTGAAGGACGGCTTCAAGCAATACGGACGCAATGACTTCTGGACCTTCTTCGACCCCGCCGTGCGCGTGCCCAGCCTCTGGGGCAGCGGCGGTGACGTCGATTACCTCTCCCAGTGGACCTACTCCTACCCCGACGCCATCAAGCTCGGGCAGGCCACCGACGAGCTCTTCGCCATGGCGAAGGGCCGCCCCAACCAGCAGGTCATGAAGATGACACAGATCATCTGGTATCGTAGCGGCACTGCCCCCATCGAGAGAATGCCCGCCGATGAAAGCAAGCGCGTGCAGTGGGAGAAGGATATCCCCGACGCCAAGTTCATCACCATCGCCCCCGACCACCTGAGCATCGCCCTCTGGAGCATGATTGCACGCCCTGTCAAGGGCATCATGTACCACGGGTGGGGCTCCCTCATGCCGAACATCGCCCACACCAGCTACAAGCACACCAACGACGCCACCAAGTACCGCCTCGCCAAGCTCGTCCACGAAGTCATCCAGCCCCTGGGTCCCACGCTGCTGAACGTGCCTGACTACAAGACCGACGTGGCTATCCTGGAGAGCTTTGCCTCCCAGATGTACATGCAGTGCGGCTCCAACGGATGGTCCAACAGCTGGGAGGCGGACATGCACCTGATTCTCCAATGGGCTGGCTACCAGCCCCGCATCATCTACGACGAGACCATCCGCAAGAACGGCCTCGGCGACTACAAGGTGCTGGTCATGCCCAACTGCGGCGTGCTGACGCAGGACGTCTATGATGAAATCAAGCGTTTCCAGGCACGTGGCGGTCTCGTCATCTCCGATGAGAAACTCTGCCCTGCCCTCACGCCAGACATCATCATCCCCATCATGAAGCGCGAAGACCAGAAGGCCCAGGAGAACAAGGAAGCCCTGCAGGCCGTATCCAGAAAACTGCGCGAGCAATTGGCCCCCTTCTACAAGGCCCCCTTCAAGACAGGCAACGAGGATCTGGTGGCACGTCTGCGCAAGTACAACTCCTCCGACTACCTGTTTGTCATCAACGACAAGCGCACATACGGCAACTACGTCGGCCAGTATCGCAAGGTGATGGAAGACGGTCTCCCGAACGAAGGTGCTGTCACGCTGGTTCGCAAGCAGGGCGTCGTCTATGACCTGACCACTTCCAAGAAGGTCGATGCAACCATCGGTTCCGACGGCATCACTTTCCAGACCGCCCTGGGTCCTGGCGACGGCAAGCTCTACCTCGTCACCGCGTCGCCGATTGCGAAGGTCGCCGTCAAAGCCCCAGCAAAGGCCACCCGTGGAACCGACTTTGCCGTTTCCATCAACGTTCTGGGCGGAAATGGCCGCAACATGGACGCCGTCATCCCAATGGCCATCACCATCAAGGACCCGTCTGGCAACGTTGCTGAGTTCAGCGGCTACCACGCCGCCATCGATGGCAAACTCACCCTCAACCTGAACGTTGCCACCAACGACATGAGCGGTGTCTGGTCCATCGAAGCCAAGGAACTCGCCTCTGGCATCACCAGCCAGGCAACAATTCCAGTGTTCTAGAGCTTCTAGAGATTCTAGCAGAAGAAACTGACTATGAAAGACTTTCGCATCATAAGCGCCATCATTCTGGGCATGCTGGCCCTGGAACGCATCATCATCCTGAAGTTGACAAAGACCAAGGGGGGGCAGGAGTTCATCCGTGGCTTCCTGCCCCTCCACCCCAACTCCATTTCGATCATGCGCCTTCCCATGGGCATCATCAGCGCAGTCCTGGCGGCAAACGGCTTCTGGTGTACCGCTACGCTCTGGTTCGCCTTCTGGATGATCACCGACCTCACGGACGGCACCATTGCGCGAAATTGCGACCTGGGTTCCGAAACGGGAAAGTGGCTCGATCCCCTGTCGGACAAGTTCATGTACTTTCCCGTCCTGCTCCTCTTCTGCTTCTCCAAGGAGACCAATGTGGAGACCAATGTCTATCTGCGCAAATGGTCGGTGTGCTCTTTCATCATAATTGACGTCATCGGGCAACTATCCAGGCTCTTTGTCAAGAAAAAAGCGGCAAACCAGTTTGGCAAAGCCAAGACGGCCCTGGTCACCATCCTGCTTTCCCTGTTGGCACTCAACCAGATAGATGACCTCATCATCGTCAATTCACCTGTCGCCAACGGCATCATGGTTGCAGCCCTCATATTGGCTTTCCTCTCATGTTACTGCAAGATCATCCCCGACAACTGGTATGCCAACACCCTGACCCTCGCCAATTTCATCTGCGGGCTCCTGGCCATCTACCAGGCGACAAAAGGACACTTCCTCTACTGCATGGTACTGGTCTTCATCGGCCAGTTCTTCGACCTCTTCGATGGACGCCTGGCACGAAAGTACGGCTCCACAAAACGAGGTGCGCTCTTTGACGACATCGCGGATGCGACCAGTTTCGGCTTCGCCATCGGCACGATGATATTCTACTGCCTGAAAACCAAATACAGCAATATCAGCACTCCAGTCTCCGCCATCATCGCCGTCTTCTACTGCGGCTGCCTCATCTATCGACTGTACCGTTTTCTGAAGCCCACCAAGCAACTTCCCAAAGGCATCTTCCAGGGTCTTCCCTCGCCTGCTGGCGCCATGTTCGCGGGCTCGGCAGTACTCTTCACGCTTGAATGCCCCATCCCTCTTGGAGGCATCCCCGCAGCTGTTTGCGTGGTGGCCTCCTCGCTGCTGATGATATCCAATGTCGAATACTGCCACTTTGGGCAGACACTCTGGCCTGCAATGCCCAAGGCCATCAAGATGCTCCTCATGATCCTCGTCATGATTCTGGCAGTATTCGCCATCACGCAGAGGATGTACCGCCCCTCCTTCGTCTATTGCTGCCTTGGATTCACGCTTTTCTACCTGATCTATGGCATCAACTCCATCAACCACATCAAACCCGTTGACACCCCACAGTAGCCATGCCTATCAAGGACAGAAAGTTCGCTGACAAAATCCTTCAGCACCTGGACAAGCTGGACAACGCCAGCCTCCAGTCATACCTGCTCCGTCTCATCAACGACAAAGGCTTCCTGGAGAGCATCTTCAACACCCTCCGCGAAGCAGTCATCGTCATCGACGGCAACCTCACCATCCAGTTCGTCAACTCCGCGTGCAAGCCGATGCTCGGCAACTCCCCGGAGGACGTCGGCAAGGGCATCGCTTCCTTCGTCCGCATGCTCCCCGGGCAGCAGCTCCTCGACAAGTCCTCCCGCATCCCCTCCGCCTCCAGACGCGAAATAGAGATTTTCTACCCGGAACACCGCTTCCTCAGCTTCTACCTCATGCCCATCTCCGACGAGCACAAGGCAAAGCAGACGGACATTCCGCTGGC
>JAFTAC010000347.1 GCA_017458805.1 Victivallales bacterium
GCGTTCTAAGCAATTAGCAATTGCTAATTGCTAATTGCGAAGTGCTAATTGCTTACTTCCCCGCTTCCGAGGGGCTGTTGGCGAATGTGATGACTCTCTGCGGGAACGGGATGTTGAGGCCTGCGCTTTCGAGGGTGCCCTTCAGTTGGCCCTTAATCTGCCAATAGACATCCCAGTAGTTCTGGTTGGTGGCCCAGAAGCGGAGCGTTAGGTTGACGGAGCTGTCCGCCAGGTCGGAGACGAGAACCTGCGGGGCGGGATCCTTCAGGATGCGCTCGTCGCTGTTGAGAAGCTGGCCCAGCACCTTGAGACCATCGGCAAGATTGTCCGAATAGGCGATGCCAACGGTGATGTCGGCGCGGCGTGTGGCGTTGTGGGAGTAGTTCTTGATGGGGCTGCCGAAGAGGACGCTGTTCGGTACGGAGACAAAGATGCCGTCAACTGTCTGCAAGGTTGTTGTGAAAAGACCAAGTGCCTTGATGATGCCGCTGACACTGCCGCATTCGATGAAGTCGCCGCCCTTGTAGGGGTGCAGGATGAGCAGCATGATGCCTGCTGCGATGTTGCTCAGGGAGTCCTTCATGGCCAGGCCGATGGCCAGGCCTGCGGCGCCGAGGACTGTCAGGATGCTGGCGGTGTTGAAGCCGAAAAGATCCAAAGCAATCAGGCCCGCGATAATCCAAATCAGCGTTTTAGCGATGTTGTAAATGACATGGCCGATGGCCTCGTCCATTGCGTTGATTTTCTGGATGGACTTTTCAATAAGCTTTTTGACAATGAAGCAGGCAAGTCTTGCCAGCAAGATAACGATGAGGCAGAGGACGACCAGCTTTCCGAGGTTGTAGAGGAAGTTCTGGTGAGTTGAGAAGAACTCCTTCGTATAGTCCCAGGCCCCCTGGGACTGAATGCCAGTGGCGATTTCGTTGAGTTTGCTTCCGACTTCTTTGATTTCAGGCTCCATGATGTTTCTCCTTTTTTTGCTGTAGATTATGGGGTGGTGCGTCTGTGAAGGCGCATTGTTAAACAAGTGGTGGTTCTACCTTGGTACGGGGCGGGTATGGCTGATGACGGCCCCCGCGAAGCTGTTGGCGGAGACAAGGTGCCCCGCCTCGATGTCCGCTTCTGTAATGCGGCTGAAAAGAATGTCGCCGCCGTTGTAGCGATCATGGTCGTAGATGAGGCAGATGCTTTCATCGGGGGCGATGGCCGCGTCTGGGTAGGAGACATTGTCTCGTGCATCTAGAAGCAGCTTGTTGGGCCAGGTCTTGCCGCCGTCGTCGGAGAGGGCAGCTGTCATGTTGCGCCGTTTGCAGCTGTCGTTGTTGTGGACAAGTAGCAGCCGCCCAGAGGGCAGGGTACCCAGGAAGCCCCGCGAATCGGGACCTGGGATGGTGCTTTTCACGGGAGGCGTCCAGGTTTTTCCTCTGTCGCTTGAGAAGGCCTCTGCGAAGCCTCCCGCGATGCGTATCAGCATGCCGAGGCTGTGGGCGGGCAGTTCATAGATGGAGTGTTCGTCAAAACTGGCTATCTCCTTCGGAATGTGCGTGAAGCCGCGCAGAGAAAAGCTTTGCCCGTTATTGCTGGAAACGATCATCTGGGCACCTCCTTGCGGATTCTCCTCCTTGTAGTTGCGATGGTTCCATTGGGAGATGGGCAACGCCCACTCGCCTGTGGAGAGAACGACGGGGCGGTTCATCATCACACCGTCGCTGATGCGCACTGGCGTGGTGAACTGGAACTCCTCTGGTGATGCGTCAGGGTTGCTCACGCTGGCGAACCAGACGCCGTTCTTGCCATCGAATATCTCATGCAGGGCAGTTGACTTGCACTGCGCCCAGAAAATGCAGAGGCGCCCATCTGGCGCCGTGAACAGGCACGGATCGAACGTGCGGCAGCCAGGCGTGGGCGTGATAATCCACTCCGCGTCGCTCCATTCTTTGCCGCCATCATCGGAATGGGCGAGCATCACGAAGTTGTCGGGGCCTTCGCCTACACCGCCGCCGTACCAGACGGCGAAAAGCCGCCCTGACGGGAGAATTGTGACACTCGGGATGCCTTGGAAGGTACGGTTCGCCTGGAGGTGTCTCGCCTCAGGGCGCGAAATTGATGGAGAATTATCTGGCATCGTCTGATCTTTGATTGCTTAACTATCGGGTAGATCCTAGTAAAGTTACCCAGAAAGATAATATAGTGCCTATGGCGAAAAAAGACAATGGGTGCCAGAAAAAAAGCAAACAATAAGGTGTGCTGATCTCGGAGTGTTTTACAACGCTATAATGGGGTAACAGCGGCTAGGGCACCGTCGTTATCCCCCTTAGCAGTTCTGTTATATTACATTATTGCTTAATAGTTTCTTATTCCTGGATTTCGGCAAGGGAGGAGACACGGAAAATGTCACCTTTGTTTTCAAGGGTGAAGAGGTAGCTTTTGTTCCGCTTTGTGCTGTGCGTCTTGATTTCGTAGAAAACCTCATTGTTGGTGCTTCGGGTGACCTTGCGGTACTCCCTGATTTCGGCTGGGCAGAAGTCCTGATTCTTGAAATACTTCTTCAGGTAGTTGCGGTTGAACGCCATGGCGTCGCCAGAGCCGAATAGTTCGTAGAGCCCGCGCTGGTCGTTGTTCTCAATGGCGGCAAGCACCTTGCTCATAAATGCCTGCACCTCTGGGGGATTATTCACGACCTCGACCTTCGCCTCTTTCAGCGAGGCAAGAGGATCCGTGACGTAAGATTGCCACAACCCTGCGGCAATCAACGCCAGCACGACAAGCACTATCCACTTGATGTTCTGCTTTTTCATGTTATCTGTTTTCCATTGTTAGGTATCGTTAATTTGCAGCGTAAATGCTCTCCTGGCTCTTGGTGAGCAGCCAATATTTGGTGTCTGTGCGCACCCAGCCGATGTTGTTGTTGACCTCGCTGGAAGAGGTGCCCAGCTTTTCGGGGCGCTCGCTGCTGACATGGCCGTCAGCCCAGCCGATGTTGGTCATGCCGCCATGGCGGAATTGCGAGTTCGGGGACATAGCGCTGACGGTGTACCAGTTGACGCACTTGTCATACGGATAGAGGCGGATGACATAGCCGTAGGAGGCATCCCAGGCGTAGTCGACGGTGTCGCCGAAGAGGATTTTGCTGGAGGCGCTGTCGATGGAGGAGATGAGCACGGGACTAGATTTCGCAGACCACCCGACGTTGCCATTCATGCCGTAGCCTCCACCGAAGCACCAGCCGTTTTTGTTCTGGCAGTCGGTGACGAAGTTCTTGACGGCAGGGCAAAGCTTGACGTTGAAGTCGTCGGCGAAGTAGGCGCTGACAAGACCTTTCCCCTTCAGGTTGTATTCGCGTTCCCCGATGTTGCCTGTTCCGTTCCAGGCAGTTCCATCGCAGCATTTTATGGCGTCGTTGATGGGGGCCATGACGGCGTCGTTGTCGTCCGCATACTGGATGGCTGCAAGGCCGTGCTGCTTCAGGTTGTTGACACAGCTGATGGTGCGTGCCTTCTCGCGAGCCTTGCTCAAGGCGGGCAGCAGCATCGCCGCCAGGATGGCGATGATGGCGATGACAACCAGCAGCTCAATGAGGGTGAATTTCTTTGTCATAAACAATTGTCCTTTTGTTTTTGAGAACGCCTCCCCATGGCTGGGGAATCCATGGGGATGCGGCTGTGAATCTTTGATTATCCGTTGAAAATCCGTTAATTGGCTAACGAATGCCTTCAATGAGATATTTGCCTTTTCTTTGAATCAAGTTGAACTCGTAATCCCTTTCACGGGGCTGCGAGTGGACGATGACCACAATGCCGCCCAGGGTGCTCTTCTCGTTTTTGCGGGCACCTGTGATGTCCGCCGGCATGAAGTCGCCCCCCTTGAAGAGCTCCTCCGTGTATGTCTCCAGCATGACCTCGTCACGGTTTGACATGAGCGGGAGGAGTTTTTTCGCGTTTTTGGACTTGATGGCCGCCAGGGCGGCATTGACCGTTTCCTTGACGGATGGCTCTATCGCCTCGGGGGCGATTAGACTCGTGGCCTTCAGCTCGGCATTGGGCGCGGGAGAGAGCTTGACATAGGCAAGCATCCCCGCAGCCGCGACCAGAACGATGACAAGCCAGATGATTCCTTTGGATTTCATGGAGGCCTCCTAAATGCCTTCTGGCAGCTTTCTCCAACTGCCGATTTCGCTGACTTTGTATTCGCCCATGCCGTTTTTCAGCAGCACGAACTGGTAGTTCTGCCCATTTTTCGCACTGTGATAGTAGAAGGATATGTTGTCCGTCCTGTGGCTGTGGGCCAGCTTGCCTGTCGCCTTCAGTTCCAGTGGGAGGAGAGCCGAGTCTTTGACCAAGGGGCCGAACATCTTCTGATACTCCGTGCCGTCTCGTATAAGCATCATCTCATAGAGCTTCTTCTGGTCTTTCTGATCAAGAGCCGCCAGGATTTCTGTCATGACCGCGCTTGCATCGTCAAGCCCCTCGGTGACTGGCTCGAATCGCTTCAATTCCTTTAGATAGGCTGGCGTGTACCAGACCCATACGGCAAGAATCGCCAAAAGGACTATAATGATGCAGTATGCCGTGTAGCGTCCATTCCATTTCTTTTTCATCGTGCTTTTCCTTTGTGGAATGAGCCTCAGGGGTTCAGGTTAGCCGCGGCAAAGTCCTCGCGGATGACGCAATAGACGGAGTCGTCGTTGCCAGTCCAGCCGATGTTGTTCTCCAGGGCGAATGAACTGCTACCAAACTCCGTGGGGCGCACCGAGGAGACGTGGCCGTCCGCCCATGTCACATTTGACATACCGTTGTGGCGGAAGTTCTGCGTGGCAGACCATCCTGCCGTCCTGTCTGTCAGATAGTAGGGATAGACATTGACGCCGGCCGACCACTCCATGTAGGTGTCGGCAACCATGATGCAGTCGGATGGATGGACGATGGCGGAGGCCATGACGCGCGAGGGCATGTAGGTGCCGCTGGCTGAATCGTAGTTTCTGAAGCCAAAGTTGATGTTCATGCCATAACCGCCGCCTCTGCATGTGCCGACGGAGTTGCCAGTGACGGTGTTGACATCTCCCGTGGCGGGGCCGAGCTGGCTCATGGCCATGCTATAGACGTCCGGGCAGCATTTTGCCTTCACGTCGTCGCTCATGTAGGAGGTGACGGTGCCATACGTGCGGAGATCAACACGGCGCATGTTGACGTTTTTGCCGCACCATGTGCCCTTGTTGCAGCACCAGCCGCCTGTTGCGCCAGACATCCAGTCGTCGTTGTCTGCACTGTAAAGGACTGCGGCTGTTCCGATTTGCTTGAGGTTGCTGACACATGAGATGGAACGCGCCTTGCTGCGTGCCTTGCTTAGCGCTGGCAGCAGCATGGCCGCCAGGATGGCGATGATGGCGATGACGACCAGAAGTTCAATGAGTGTGAAATTACGATGCGTTTTCATAGGGAATCCTTATTGGGGGAGTTTTTTCGTATTAATCTGTTTGCCTTCTTATTTTGCAGCAGGTGCTGGGGCAGGTGCTGCCGCAGGTGCAGGATATTCTGCAGGTTTAGGTGTGTTCTTTTGGCATCCAGCATGACCGCCGCATCCGCCTTCTTTGCCGCCATGACCGCCGCATCCGCCCATCTTGGGTGCTCCCATTGCCCCGTGACCGCTGCATCTGCCTTCTTTGCCGCCATGACCGCCGCATCCGCCCATCTTGGGTGCTCCCATTGCCCCGTGACCGCCGCATCCGCCTTCCTTGCCTCCGTGTCCACCGCAGCCACCCATCTTGGGTACGCCCATTGCGCCGTGACCGCCGCATCCGCCCATCATGCCAGACTTGTTGTCACCACCGACCATAACCTTAATGTCATGCCCGCAGGGAAGAACCAAGGTAATAGTAGAGGAGTCGCAGGCTGACTTGGTGACCATCTGACCACCATGCCCACCGCTCATTGCGCCGTGACCGCCGCATCCGCCTTCCTTGCCGCCGTGCCCGCCGCATCCGCCCATTCCGCCCTTCTTGCATCCACCCATGGCGGGGGCTGTGGCTTCAGCTGGTTTTGTGGTAGTGTTGGCGACAGGGGACTTCAAGAAGTCGGGCTTGCAGCAGTCTGGAACATCATCGTTTTTTGCGGGGATGGCGGGTTTCGCTGGCTCTGCTGCAAAAACTCCGAAGCAGACGAAAGCTCCAGCTGCCATAAGGGACATCATTTCAGTACGGATTTTCATTTGTGTTCTCCTTTTTTAATTTATGAATTTGTCTAGCCTAATTTAAATATTAAGCACAAAATCTTTGTTTTTCTAATAATTTATCACACAATTTTTAAAATTCAATTAGTCTAGACGAACTTTATTGTTTTTTATCACGATACTGTTGTTTTGCGTCTGGACGATTTCCCAATGGCGAGAGGGATGTTAAAATAAAAATAATAAAAAATTAGGAAATACTAATTGACAAATGAAAAAGAGGGTGTAAATTAAGTAATGTTCCTAATGCAGAG
Organism: Victivallales bacterium; assembly: GCA_017458805.1. Lineage (GTDB taxonomy): Bacteria > Verrucomicrobiota > Lentisphaeria > Oligosphaerales > Oligosphaeraceae > RGIG3456. Next base: position 6,477 of record JAFTAC010000347.1, read on the forward strand.
GCAAGCCTAATTTTCCTTTCAGCCACCGTGTGGTCTTTCTCCGTAAGGCGACTGCTTCTGCGACAATCCCGCAGGTGTATGAATCTCCTGCGGGATTTTTTGTTGCTTCAAATGAGCATGCGTGGATATATGGGGCCTTTGGGGGCGCGGGTTATCCGCAGCACAGCCAGACCATGTAGCTAGTGTAGATGAAAAGCAGGAGGGCTCCTTCGCAACGGCTAACGGTCTTGCGGGAGGTCATCGTATGGAGCATAAGGGCTGTGAGGAGAAGCATGATGGCGAGGTCCATGCTTTGGATTCCCTCGGCCTTGATGGGATGGACAAGCGGGGAGAGGCCGAGGATGGATAGGGTGTTGAAGATGTTGGAGCCGATGACATTTCCCACGGCGATGTCGTTTTCGCCCTTGAACGCGGCGACAATGGAGGTGGCGAGTTCGGGGAGGCTTGTTCCTATGGCAACAATCGTCAGTCCGATGACGGCGTCTGAGACATGGAATAGCCTGGCGATTTCAACGGAGCCATTGACGAAGAGCCTGGCTCCGCCGATGAGCAACGCCACTCCTCCTATTACAAAAAGGATGGCAAGTCCCATGGGCAGCGGCTTTTTATCGGACTTTTGTTGCGGTTGTGGCTTTGAACTGCCTTTTTGCTTTAAGGCATCCTGGAGGTTTACCAAGGTGTAGATGATAAAACAGACAAGGAGTATGGCGGCTTCAGGTCGGTTGACGCCTCTGTTAACCATAAGGAAAACAGCGAGCAGAATAGTGGAGAGGAGCAGGAAGGGTGCGTCAAAGCGCAGGAGCTTGATTTCGCATTTGACAGGGGAGACAAGGGCGGTCAGTCCGAGTATCAGTCCGATGTTGCAGATGTTGGAACCCATTACATTGCCCAGGCTGATGTCGCCTATTCCCTTGAATGCTGCGTCGATGCTGACGACTAGTTCTGGGGCGCTTGTGGCGAATGAGACCAGTGTAAGGCCAACGATGATGGGAGGAACGCCCAGAGCTGTGGCAATTCTTACGCCTCCCTTAACTAAAAGGGTTGCCCCTAGGTAGAGCAAGGCCACTCCAATGGTGCAGATGAAGAGAAGCTGGAATAGGTTCATAGCTGTAAATTGTTTGTTAAACGTCAGTTTTGGGGCCGAAGATTTACCGCAGTTTCTGAGACATCAACCGTCATGATTGTGCCGAAATGCACGCTTGTGACAGGCTTGTCGTGGCCGACGGGGAAGCCTGCGGCAACGGGGCCGTTGACGAATTGCGCGTAGTGCATGAAAAGCTCTGGAAGGAGCTCGGGGTGTTCGCCGTCGGTGAACTGTCCGAAGAGCAGCCCTGCCAGCTTTTGGAGGATGCCAGCTGACTTTAATTGCGCTAGCATGCGGTCCACCGAGTAGGCGGCCTCATCCACGTCCTCCACAAGGAGAATGGTGTTGTCGAGCGAGGGGAGATGGGGGGTGCCGATGAGCGAACGAAGCAGGGTGAAATTCATCGGGAGGACGGGACCTGTAGCAGTTCCAGGCTTCAGTGCTTCCAGCTTTGTGCCTGGCAGCGTTGGGAATGGATTGCCCGACAGGCACTCGCGGAGGGCGTTGGCAGAGATGTTGGCGGCCTGCGCCGTTTCCTTGTCCTCGTCCGGATAGCCGAATGTGCTGCATAGCATGGGACCGTGAAACAGCTTGGTGCAGCCGTTCTTCCATGCTGCCATGAGGAACGCGGTCACATCGCTATAGCCGATGATGGGGATGTCGCGTTGTCTGATGCGTTCCCAGTCCAAATCGTCCAATATGCGAGTGACGCCATAGCCGCCCCGCAGGGCCATCAAGGCATCCACTTGCGGATTGTCGAGCACCTCGTAGAACATACGGATGCGCTCTTCGTCCGTGCCTGAAAGGTAGGGCAGGGGGGGCGCCATGCGGGGAAGGACAGGATGGATGCCCCAGGCAGAGAGGCGGGCGAGGGCACGCTCCAGACGCTCTGTATCGACAACGCCGCTGAGGGAGAAAAGACCGATGGTTTTGATGGTGGGGGGAAAGGGAGCCATGGGAAAGTGCCTGTTTTTGTGCGCCGCACTAAAGTGCGGCGGAAGTGGCCTTTTCCCGTCGCTTGAGCGGCGGGCACAGGACAGAAGTTATACGAAGATAAGCTCTTCAGCGTTGAAGACGGGGCCTTCTGCGCAGACGCGGGCGTAGCGCCAGCCGTCTGGAGAGGTGGCATCCTTGACCTTGGTGACGCACGCGAAGCAGGCACCGACGCCGCAGCACATGGCCTTGTCGAGGCTGAGTTCGCCCTTGAGGTTCAAGGAGGACATGAGTTCGGCAAGTGCCTTGAGCATGGGGATGGGGCCGCAGGCGGCCAGCCAGCTTTGGCCGTTGATAGCCTGCTGGAGGAGTTGCGTCACGCGGCCCTTGAGTCCCATGGAACCGTCGTCGGTGGAGATGCGCACCTCGCAGCCGAGTGCCTCGTACTCCTCCTTCAGGAGGATGTCCTCGCTGGTGCGTCCGCCGATGAGGACCAGAGGCTTGATGGGGGCGTTTTTGGCGAGGAGGTAGGTGGCGGCGCAGCCGTATCCGCCTGCCACGATGATGGATTTGTCAGGGAGTGGGGAGAACGGGCGCCCGAGGGGGCCGACGATGTCCAGCTCCTTGCCAGGCGCGATGGTTGAGAGCTGGCGTGTACCCTCGCCCACGACCTTGTAGAGAAGGCTTAACTTGTTCTGCTCCACGTTGAAAATGGAGAAGGGACGGCGCAGGACACGGTGGGACAGGTCGGGAATCTGGACATGGACAAACTGCCCAGGGAGCGCGTTCTGCGGAATGGAAGCCATCTCCAGTTCCGCGCAGAAATAGTCCGCTTTGATGCGGGCGTTCTTGAGGAGGGTGGCCTTGACTTGTGATTTGGGTGGTTGCATAGACATGTTCACGGGTTGGATGGCAGGATGTTCAGGCTTTTCGCTCCCACGGCAGAAGGTCGCATACGAAGGAGGAGAACATGAGGGCGGAGCAGAAGGAGCATGCGACAGTCAGGTTGAAGTGCTGGTAGAGAAATCCTCCGATCCAGGCGCCCAGGAGGGAGCCAGCTGAAAGAAGCACCTCGTGGATGAGCATGCGTTGCGTACGGTTCTTGGAGCCTGCGACGCCATGGACCATGGAATTGGTGTAGGCGTGTGCAAAGAGGGGGCCGAGGAGGATGAGGCATGCGACGACCATGGAGGTGCTTTTCGCGAAGCCCAGCAGGAGGATGGCTACAGCGGTGGCGAGATGGCCTACGGCCAGCTGCCATCGTCTGAATTGCCAGAAGGTGAAGAAGCCAAGGGCGACGAGGGCCACTGCCTGACCAGCCGAACGGAGCGTGTAGTAGAAGCCCACACGGGAGCTGCTGACGTGCAGAAGCTCTTTGGCAGCATTGGGATAGACGCCGATAAGGAAGCCGACGATGCACCATGCGCACGCAACACCGTACCATGATGGATAGCGCAGCATCGTCTGTTTTCCCTTGACGTGCTCCTCCGCCTCCGAAGACTTGACGGTCTTTTTGCGGTTGGTGAGGTGAAAGGTGATGAAGATGGGAAGCTGGATGGCGTAGATGACAACAAGAAGGATGAGCGGATAGGTGTCGTTCAGGTCGCAGAGGGCTCCCATCATCAGGGGGGTGATGAAGCAGGCTGTGCTCCAGGTGAGGTTGTAGTAGCCCGTCATTCGCGCAAGTTCTTTCCCCTCATAGCCTTCCGATAGCCACCCCATGAGAGGCGGCCAGAAGAAGGATGTGCCGACTCCGAAGAATATTTGCCCCAGATAGAGATAGGTCAAGCCATGACCGAAATAGCTCAGCAGGGCGCCACCGAAAAACCAGGACATCGCGATGACCAGGCATTTCTGCGGTGTGAAACGGCTAAGCAGGCCTTGGGCGAGGAGGCAACCCACTACGTATGCGATATCGTAGCATAAGACAATCTGGCCAGTTTGCGTCGGCGATGCGCCGAGACGAGATTTTGCATAGAAAACGATGGCCAGCAACATCCCGTTGAGCATCAATGAATTGACAAAGGATGTTGTAAAAATGACGTGCAGTTTTTTCACGATGGGGAGGATACCTTCAGGATTTGCTCTAGGGAAATGGGGCCTTCGCGCAGGATGGCTGGAGTGGCACCCAGCAAGGAGACGACCGTGGAGGCGGCGCCGCCTGTTTCGCGGACACTGCCTCCATCGACCAATGCGTCAGGCTGGCCGACAAGCCCTCTGATGGCTTCGTCGGCGGTCAGGCCAGGAGGCTGTCCAGAGAGATTGGCGCTTGTTGCGGCCAGTGGTTCGCCAAGTGCCTCCAGCAGAGCGAGTACGAATGGATGCGCAGGGATGCGTAGGCCGATGCTGTCGTACTCGCCAGTTGCCTTTGCAACCACAGTAAGTGCGCCAGGCCAGAAGGCTTTTGCGATGCGCTCCAGGCGGGCGTCGTCCTGAAGGCCTGCCGCGATGGCTGCTTGTACGGATGGTGCGAGCATCTGGAGGCGTTTTTGCACGGGACGCGCCTTCAACTCGTAGATGCGTTCGCGTCCTTGGTGGCTGCTCCAGAGGCAGACCAGACCATAGACGGTCTCCGTGGGGATGGCGGCAACGCCGCCATCCCGCAGAATGGAGCACAGCTCTGGAAGAGCCGTGCCGTTGTCGGCTGTGAATCGAAGCATGGCGACAGAGTTCACTTCACATCGTAGATGTAGTTCGGCAGCAGGAAGCACTCCAGGGCGTGACCACCGTCAAGGTCGCTGGGCATATCGCCGATATTTGCCACGATGGTGTAGCCCTGTTCCTCGATTTTGCGGCGGCACTCCGTCTTGTACGGCACGACGCTGGGGGCTCGGTAGTCGTTTGGCTTGCTGAAGAACTGGGTCCACTTGGGGTAGCCGACGGCCTTCAGGTTGAGTTCCGTGTCTTCGCGCTGCGCCTCACGGCGTCCGCTGACGAAGAAGATGGCGAATCCAAGCCTGTCGGCCTCTTTCGCGAACTCAAGGACGGGAGGAATGGCCTTGCCGCGTTTCATGGCAATCCAGGCGTGCCAGAGCTTGCCGTTGTGGCCGAAGCCCATGCCTTTCTGGTATTCGTAGGTGTCGAGGGCGGTGTCATCCACATCCAGCACGATGGCAGGCTTGGCGTACTGCTTTGCCTTGGCGACAGCCTGGATGTACTGTGTGGCCTTGCGCATAATGAAGGTCACGTCGTTTGCGTATGAACCGTTTTCATAGTACTCGGCAACCTGTGACTTGGCGTCGGGCAGCGATGCAAACGCAGGCCCCTTGGACGTGGTGGCACACCCCGCCGCAAGGAGCAGCAGGGGAACAACAAAACAGAGTAGCTTTTTCATCATTTCATCCCGAGGTCAGATTCATCCAGTAGTTTGACTCCGTTCTGGCGGAGTTTGGCGCGTACCTCCTGGGGCTCGTTGAATCGGAGGATGAGGACGGGGTTGACGCCGCAGGGAACGGCCAGCGTGTACATGTACTCCACGTTGACGGAGGTGTCCTGGAGAAGGCGGAGCACCTTGGCGAGGCCGCCTGGCTTGTGGTCAACCTCGATGGCGGTCACGTCGTTGGTGTGGAACACCACGTTGTTAGCCTTTAGGACGGCTTCCGCCTTGGCGGTGTCATCCACGATAATCCTCAGGATGCCGAAGTCAGAGGTGTCGGCGACGGAGAGCCCGCGGATGTCGATGGACGCTTCCGCCAGGATGGCCGTGATAGCCTGCAAGCGTCCGCTGCGGTTTTCAAGAAAAATGGAAAGTTGTCTGATAGCCATTCGAATTGTCTCCTTTTGATGCTATAGTATGCGTTCGGGAAACCAAAAACACGTTGCCGTGTTACAAATAATATAATGCGGTTTTGCGTTTTGGAGAGAGAAGGATAGTAAAAATACACTTTTTCTTGGCATCGGACAACGACACAATGAACAGGCTTTTTCTTTTGCTTTTTCTGATTGGCGCCACTGCGCTTTACGCCGCAAAATACTCGATGGAGCTCTCCCTCGTGGAGCATCCCGACGGCTACTACCGCCTGGGGGAGACCATCACCTGCAAGGGACGGGTCCTGCTGGACGGAAAGCCGCTCGAAACGGGCGACACCTGCGTCTGCAACATCAAGTTCGAGGGGAAGGTGCAGGAGAAAATACGCTTCCAGGCGGACGGCGCATTCCACGAGTTTACCGCCAAGGCCCCAAGGCCAGGCTGGAACCACTTCGGCTTCGAGATTCTGGACGCCGAAGGCAAGGCGCGCAAAGGCGATGGCATCACCCGCTTCGGCCCGAAACCCACCATCTTCGGTGAAATTGGAGCCATCACCGAGGCCGAGAAGATACGCACGGCAATCCAGTGCCCCGAGGACTTCATCGCCTACTGGAACAAGGTGCGCGAAGCCGTTGCCAGCCTGCCGATTGAGGCGGACGTGCAGGAGCTGGCGGTGCCCGAGACCTACAAGGATAAGGAGACTGGCAAACCGCAAATCAAGCTCTATGCCGTCACTGTCAACGCCCCCACGGACAACCCTGTAACAGGCTATCTGGCAGTGCCTGCCGACAAGGACAAGAACCTGCCCGCCGTCGTCGAGTTCCTGAGCTGGTCCTGGGTGGACGCCAACAGGAACGCAGCCATGTCCCGCGCGGCCCGCGGGCAGCTCTCCATGTACTGCTCGTGGCACGGCCTGCCTGTCGGCAAGGAAAAGGAGTTCTACGGCAATGCAAGCAAGTCTTTTATGGCGACAAAAGGCTGTGAGGACAAGGATACGTGGATTTTCAGGAACTGCGCCATGCGCGTCCTGCGGGCACTGGCCTACATCGAACAGCGCCCCGAGTGGGACGGCAAGAACCTGGCCGTGATGGGAGGAAGCCTTGGAGGCTTCGAAACCTCCGTTGCGGCGGCAGTCGATAAGAAGGTGACGCTCGCCATCATCAGCGTGCCTGGCTTCTGCGAGTTTGACGGTGCCAAGAGCAACCGTATGCGGAGCATTCCTTTCCAAGGACGCAATGGTGACAAGGCCACCCCAAAGGCGATGGAGGCGATGGCCTACTATGACTGCGTGAACTTCGCAAAGTACATCACCTGCGAGACATACGTCTGCACGGGCTTCGCGGATGAACTCTGCCCGCCCTCCAATGTCTTCGCCATGTACAACAACATCCCCTCCACCACGCCGAAGGAGATGACCACGAATCCCTTGACGGGACACTACGGTACCACCAAGAACGTGAAGGGGAACAAGCGCATCGAGGAGTACTTGCGCGGCATCACCGTGAGGAAGTTCACGGACTATTGAGGACGAGACAGCGAGAGTTTGAAGCACGATATGAGCAAGCGCGGTTTGATAATTGGCATACTGGGGGCTATTTTCATTAGTTCAGGGGGCATCCTGAACAGCCTTTTTTTGGGACTGGAGCATTTTACAAGCGGGCATTTTCTGCCTGTCATCGTGGTTGGGCTTCTGTCGCTCTTTGTGCTGCTTGTCAATCCGCTGCTTCTGTGCCTGGGCGGTTGGGTGAAGCGTCGCCTGGCCTTCAGCGCGAAGGACATGGCGCTGATCGTGCTGCTCTGGTCCACGGCCTGCTGCATCCCAAACATGGGGCTGCTCACGCAGTTCACGCACGTGATGGTGATGCCCTACCACTGGTACAAGGTCACGCCTGGCTGGCAGCGTGAAAAGGTGCTGGACTACGTGCCGAAGTCCTGCATGGTCGATTGGAGCGAGGAGACGCATGAGCAGGTGGTGACCACCTACATCAACGGCACTCCGATGGACGACCGCAGCAAGGGCGGCACTTGGAGCGTCATCAAGGGGGCCATCAAGACCGTGCCATGGAAAGCGTGGAGGCGTCCCTTGCTGATATGGACGCCAGTTTTCTTTCTGGTGATCATCGCCAGCGCATGCATGTCGATGATCACCTATCGGCAGTGGTCCGAGCACGAGCATCTTGCCTTCCCGCTGGCGGAGTTCACCTCGCGTCTGATAGAGCGCAAGGAGGGGCAGTATTTGCCTGTCATATTCCAGAACAAACTCTTCTGGATTGGCCTTCTGATCATGGTGGTCATCCGCGTGAACAACGGGCTGTGCGTCTGGTATCCCGAATACTACATCCCCGTGAAGCTCAACTGGCCGATGCAGCCCTTCGCGAAGGTCTTCCCCAACCTGTTCAGAGTACAGTGGGGCAACTACTTCCTGAATCTCTCCATCTTCCCCCTCGTGGTGGCCTTCTCCTACTTCCTGAGTACGGAGATTTCCTTCACTCTGGGCATCTCCCAGTTCTGCTGGCTGCTGGTCGGCATGCCGATGGTCTATGCGGGCATGAACCTGAGCACGGACTGGATTGGCGGCTGGCAAGGGTGGCAGCGCTGCGGCTCCTACATCACGATGGCGGCCATTCTCATCTACACGGGGCGCGAATACTACCTGGGGCTGACCAAGAAGGCGTTGTGGTTGATGAAGCCAGTGAAAGGTGAACGGGACACGGCCAACATCTGGGCGATGCGCGTCCTCATGCTATGCTGCGTCGCCATGGTTGTCTGCTTTAAACTGGTCGGGATGGAGATGCCTTTCGCGCTGCTGACAGTGCTCGGGGTGCTTTTCCCCTTCGTGCTGGTGGCGCGTATCTCTGCTGAGACGGGGCTTTTCTTCATCCAGCCACGCTGGACTATCTTCGGCGTGCTGTCGGCTGGTTTTGGAGCCTATTTCTTCAACCCGAGCAACCACATCATCTGCGCCTATATTTCAGCTTTTTTGTGCTTGGACCAGTGCGAGGCATTCATGCCCTATCTGATGAATAGCCTCCGCATCACCGACCGTGCCAAAATCAAAGACAGTACCGCCAGCGTTTCTGCCGCTGTGGTCTGCATGATTGCCGCTGCGCTGGCCATTGCGGTTATCCTGGTTGGCATCTACGGCTTCGAGGGTGTTCGTGTGTTCCGCAGCTGGCAGTACCAGCGGCTTCCCACAATGCCCTTCCGCTCAGCCTTGCCCGATATTCTTCACCTGCGTGCACTTGGTCTGTTGGATGCGGCGGAGAGCCTGCCCTGGTGGCAGCGCATCTCGGGCATCGCGTCGCGTCCAACCTTCCTGGGGGCCTTCATCTTCGGCGTTGTCTCGGTGCTGGTTTGCGGCGTGCTGCGCCTGCGTTGCCCCAAGTGGCCGATTCATCCTGTGATGTTCCTGCTGTGGGCCACCTGGCCGATGATGGTCTTCAACCACTCCATCTTTGTGGGGTGGCTGGTCAAGAAGAGCGTCCTCCACTTCGCGGGAATCAAGGCTGCAAAACGCCTGACGCCCCTCATGTACGGCATCATTGCAGGCGAGGTGATGACTGCCATCGGCTTTATGATTTTCGGCGCCTACTACTACTGGAACACAGGCGAACGCCCGCTAAGGTACTTCTGGTTCCCGTAATTGCTGGGGCCGCAGGTGGCTTCCCGCGCCGCTACGCTTGCGCGGGAAGCCATCCCAAGCGGGGCGCGCGCTCTGAAGGAGCGCGCTGTCAGGACGACGGGAAAAGGGCCTTGGGACGTGCAGAATGGGGATTCTGTGCGCGGGGCGCAAGTCATGTCTGTTCTGTGCGCGGGGCGCAAGCCCAGTCTGTTCTGTGCGCGGGGCGCAAGCCCAGCGAAAAAGGAGAAGTGTAATGAAAGTTGACAACTACTTAA
>JAFTAC010000348.1 GCA_017458805.1 Victivallales bacterium
GTGCGCGGGACAGTGCCCGCGCATCTCCACACAGTGGAGTTCTGCGTCATGAGTGCGCGGCGCGTAGCCGCACACCCCCCAGCCGCCCCCCGAAGATGGGGGCGGCCAACGGACGGGGGGAAAGCCCACCGCCCACCTGCCCGGGCTTGTGCGCGGGACAGTGCCCGCGCGTCGCCACACAGTGGTGTCCTGCGTCCTGAGTGCGCGGCACGTAGCCGCGCACAGCCCCATTACGGCACAGGCAAGGAGATGGCGACGAGGAGGCTCTGGAAGTAGGCGACGAGGGGCTTGCCGATGTCTTCCGTATAGCCCCTGCCCGGCTCGAATACCTGCAGAAATATGCATACGAAGACGACACCGAAGCTCAGCATCACCACGTACTCCAGGGCGATGGAGCCCCGGTCGCCTATTTGCGGTCGAACTTGTCTGTCCATGGCTGTTTGATGAAGGGGTCGCCCGGGATGCCCAGCTCCAGAAGATCGCGTTCGGCGGCCAGCATCTTCTCGGGGGAGACCTCGCCTGTCGTCGTGGCGGTGATATCGGCCAGCTTTTTGCGCAGCTCCTTGAAGGCCTTGGAGACCTCGTCGGCCAGCTTGCCGTCAATGAAGGTGTGCCCTTTGGTCATCAAGACGCAAGCCATGCCGCCCGCCACGATGCCGCGACGCGAAGAACGGTTGTTCCTGAAAACTCCGTAGAGTTCGCGAACATAGTCGTCGCGCTGCTTCAGGATGGCTTCCGCCTGCTCGACCAGCTCCTGTATCTGGTTGGCATGGGGGGAGGTTTTCAGCAGGAGCTCCATCTGGGGCTTGAGCGGGGAGTGGGCGGGTGGACGGCAGAAGCCAAGGAAGCTCTCCAGGCTGCGGCAGAGGTCGGCTGCCAGGAAAACCACCGGCTTGAAGCGTTCCTCCAGGACTGTCGTGTCAAACTCGGCGTCCAGGGAACGCAGATACTCGAAGAAGACATAGATGCCGAGGCACTTGTCATACTGGCTACGGGCCTGCTTGTCCGAATAGGAGGGCATGCGGCCTGCCAGGCAGTCGAACGCAAGAACTTGCGATGAGGTCTCATCGGCGAAAAGCTCCTTGAGCATAGGGGACTTGCCCTTTGGAAAGTCCCTGTCGAACCTCTTGCGGTAGTTCTCCATATTGCGGCGAATGTTGATCAAGTTCTTGTTGGCATTCTCCATGTCGGCGCGACGCGCCGAGAGGGTCGTGGCGACAACACAGGCATCGTGGCCTGGCAGGGGAAGCGCCGGCTGGAACTTGTCAAACTCCATCTTCGCAAGAGCCCTGTAGTTGTCCATCAGCACGGCATAGCTTTTCTGAAGCATCGCCATCGGCTCCAGATAGCCATCGCACTGCCGCTGCACCAGCTTCGAGGCAGGGCGACCCGCCTTCGTCCTGGCCGCCTGGTGCTCGTCGCACTCGCGGGACATCTTCTGGATGCGCTCGACAATCTCGTCGCTCTGCGCCACATCCTTGTAGTCCAGAAGCAGCTTCTGCAAGGTGGCCGAGGTCTCCAGGGTCTCTTTCAGCTCGCGCAGCGTGTCCTCGGCGCGTGCCTGGAGCTTTGCGCGGAAGGAAAGCGGCTCCTGGGCGCACTTGCGCACAATGGCCTCCAGCTTGCCAAGCTGCTCGCGCAGGTACTTCTCCTCGGAGACGGAGTTTTTCAGCGCCTCCTCGCAACTGCGCGTATAGACCAGCAGGCTGTTGGTCTCCTGCGCCTGCTTCATCTGCGCAAGCCCCTCCGCGGGGTTCCAGCTCCAGCACTCGATGTCGTTGGCGGCTAGCTTCGCGCAAAGGAGATAAAAATTGCCTTTGTCTGTCTCATTGGCAACGCCCTGCTGCATCTGCCGCCAGTTGTCGCGTGTCTCCTGCCAGAGGGCAAGCTTCCGTCCCAAGTCGGTGCGCTGCATCTTGTCAACCTCCGCGCCACGTGCCTCACTGGCCTGCTTCAGCAGCTGGCCGGCCTGTGCAAACTGCTCGTGCGCGGCAAGCAGCTCGGCGCGGAGGCGAAGCGTCTTGGCGTTTGGCATGATGGTCTGGAAGCCGAAATAGCCGCCCAGCACCAGTCCCAGCGTTGCAACGATGGCGCACAATTTCAAAACAAAGTGGGAGCGCACATGCACCACATTCTTGTCCCAGTACTTGAACTTGATGTAGGCGATGCCAATGATGTCGCCGTCCTTCAGCATCACCCCAGTTGTCCCCTGGACTTTTCTCCCATTGAGGGTGGTGCCGTTCTTGCTCTTGTTGTCATAAATCCGCCAGCACCCCTCTTTCTCCTCAAAACGGATTTCCGCATGAATACTGGAAATCAAGGGGTCGTTGATGAGACATTGGCACTCTTTGATTTTCCCCATCTTGAAGGGTGTTTCCTTAATCTGGTAGATTGTCCCCTTGGCCTCGCCGGTCAGTTGCTCCAACTGGTTGAAGAAAAGCCGCCCCGACTTGTTGGCATCGTCCAGACACTCCTCGACAACCAGCTTGGAGTCGCCCAGGCCGCAGATGTCGCCAATCTGCAGGCGGCGTTCCTTGACCTTCTTTCCCAGGTAGAAGATATCCTCGCGCTTCTCGCAGTCCGAGAGAACCAGACTCCCCCGCTGCCTGCGCAGGACGGCATGATGGCGATGGGCTTTCGTGTCCTGCGGGGAGAGCTTCCAGGCATTGTCCTCCTCACGCCCGATGGTTATGTCGGACTTGATATCCTTCTCATCGATTTCATAGAGCGTCCGCCCGTCAAACTCCAGGCGGATATGCATTTTGCGCGAGCCGAACTTCATTGCCAGTTTTTCCTCCTGATGTAGTCGTAGCGGTAGTCATCCTCCTGGAATTCGGAGGAGAAGATGGATTCGCATATAGACTGGATGGAGCGCATGGTCTCCTTGTTCTCGCTTTTCTTTGCGTACTGGTAGGCGAGCTTCTGGGTGTTGTACCAGCTGGCCTGGGCGGTGCGCAACTGCTTCAGCAGATCAAGGGCCTTTGCCTGGGCCTCCGTATTGTCCTGCAAGGCAGCCTTCACCAAGGCACTTTTGGTCAGATAATGGATTTTCTCCCAGAAGGCAGGGGCCTCGCGGCGCAGATAGCGCCCGGCCTCCTCCAGGTCCTCCTCGATGGAGGCGCCTTCGCGAAGGCGGCTGGTCCCGTCCCACCACTCCGGAGTCAAGCGTATTGCGTAGAGAATAAAGTTCGTGCAGAGCCGTTCCCGCAGCAGAGGCTCGGCCCGCCACTGCTCCGCCAGGGGTACCTCCACCATGGTCAGGTGGACATTCTCCCCATGGCGCAAATAGCCTAAATAGCCGAAGAAGTCATCGTTCCCCACGCGCCTGGTATAGCTCTCCACGGTAACAGGGACACCTGCCCCTTCGGAGACACTGATGAACTCCACTCGCCCCGTTCCGTTGAAGTTCATGTCGGGGTTCTTTTGCCTCATGCTGGCCAGCCACCCCGCAAAGGACTGGCTGCGGTCCAGCTTCAGCTCATCCTTGCTCTTCCAGGTGGAAATCACAACGTGAAGCAGCACATCTCGCAGCTTTCCAATGCGGGTATAGACTTCTGCATTGCCACCCTCATTCTGTATCTTCATACCCCCAACCTTGGGAACAAGGGACGCCAGATAGGGCGCGGTCTGCACCACCTGCGCGAGTTCGTCTCCATTCGCATCCGTTGGCCAGGTGACAATCTCCTCACGCGCAGGGCGCAACGTCATATACATCGTCACCATCAAGGCAAAGAAGAGGGCTGCACCGACAACCCACAGCAGCAGACGCCTCCGCTCCTTCGCACTATACTCATTCTCAATGCGCTTCATCTCCTCGGGACTTACCCCAATCGTCCCCGTCGCCTCCGTTTTTCCGGCATTCCGGACAGGATTGGAAGCGGCACGCGGAACAGCAGATACGTTCGGCATTTGATTGACCGCCGCCGACTGTGCAGGCATCTGCAGGACTGCCGGCTGGGCTGGTGCCTTCGGCAAGTTGAATGAAGCTTTCGCGTTCGGTGATACAGGACTGTTTTCCGTCACAGCCGAGCTCGATGGGGCGCCCGCCCCCGCTTGCACGGCGTTCGGCACGGCGGCTGGGGAATTGATTGTCTTCGCGTTTGACGAGACAGCTGCTGCGGGCGCGCTGCTCTGCGCAGACGCTCCGCCCTGCATGGCCGCGTTTGAGGCAGGCGCATTGTTCATGGCAGGCGCATCTGCCAGGCTTATAAGCGTGAACTGCACATCACGCCCCAGCTTGATGACGTTGCCAGGCGCGAGTTCGACCGAATCGTTCATGTTGTAGCCGTACCCGTCAACGCTTGTGTTGCGATGGGAGCTGAACACCTCCAGGACGATGCTGGTGCCAAAGCCGTTGGTTGTGATGGAGACATGGCGCGATGAGACATCGCCTTCATCCAAGACCACCTGCATGGAACTGGAGCGCCCGATGGTCAGCGCACAGTCGGGTTTCAATTCAAAGGTCTGCCCGCTGCGGCTGCCTGTAATGAATTTAATTGCGTACTTCATGGTAATCAGATTTTGGCTAGGCCGCTGGCGAAGACCCTAATCAGAATTGGGGTGCCGATGATAAGAAACATCGCCGGCATGATAAAGACGGCAATGGGGAAAATCATGGAAGAGGCGGCCCGCGCCGCCTTCTGCTCGGCCAGGTTGAAGCGCACACGGCGCATCTCCTGCGCCTGGATACGCATGGTGTTCACCAGCGAGGCACCGACCTCCATGCCATGCACCACGGCGTCGCAGAAGGCGACGAATGCATCGGCCTGAACACGACGCCCCATGGCAGCCATGGCCTCCATTCGGTTGTCGCCAAGCTCCATGCTCCGCAGGACGATGCCGAACTCCACCGCCAGGGGGGAGCCTGTTTTGTCCTTCTGGACATAATAGCGCACCGCCGCGACGAAATCGACGCCAGCGCGCATGGCAGAGGCAATGAGGTCGATGGCAAAGGGAAGGTCCTTCAAAATCAGCCACTGGCGTCTTTCGCCCAACGTGGTGATGGCATTGACTGGATAGAGCCAGCCAAAGCCCCCGCCAGCAAATCCCGCCAGCAGCACCAAGACAGGATGGCGCGTGAAGCATAGCGCCAACAGGGCCACGATGAGGCTCCCAGCCACCATATAGACCACCTCTGCCGCAAAAATGGCATTGACAGGCACATTGAGCCCCGCGATGACCAGCTTGTTCTCTATAATTGCACGCCGCTGCGGAAAGTAATTGTTGTTGAAGGAACCCGCGCTTTCGGCAAATGTTTCAGCCAGCCCCCAGACCAGCCGCAGCCCGCCTGGCAGCTCGCTGTCCCCTTTCTTGCGAACGACACTACGAGGCCGGTTCACCATGGCCGAACTGACCACATACCCAATAAGACCTATTACTATCGCAAGGACTGAAACCGTGACTGAATCCATTTCACACCCCTATATTACACTTCAATGGTTATCAGCTTTTTCAGCACAAAGTATCCGATGCTGACCAGAATGGTGGCGCCCCCCACCGCCAGCCAGCCGTACCCCGTGGTTACCACGGGGCGCATCAGGTTGGGGTCAACCAAATAGAGCACGATGAAGCTGGCCAACGGGGCGCAGGATATTGCCAGTGCCTCGAAGCGCCCCTGGGCAGTCATGTTCTTCAGCCGCCCCTGAAACTCCATGCGCGCCCGTATGACCGCCACAATCTCCTCCAGAACCTCGCTCAGGCTCCCGCCAGTCCGCACGGAAAGCGCAATGGCCGTGGAGAGTATCTGGATGTCCTCAAAGGGCATCCGCTCGTAAAGATGCTCAAATGCATCGGGCAAATCAACTCCCAGCCGGTTCTCCTGCAACAGGATTTCCAGCTCCTCCTGCATAGGACCGCCAATCCGGCGCGAAATGGAGGCCAGCGCCTGCCCCAGAGCAAGACCTGACTTCAAGGAGCTTGACAGCCCCATGGCAAAGTCCAGTATCTTGCCCTCGAAGGCCTCGTTGCGCTTCTGCAATTTCCGCCGGTAGTAGAGATAGATAAGCTCCCAGAAGAGGATTCCGAACGCGGTGGCCACAGGCACGCCGATGGCCATCTTCCCCACACCGAACATCAGTTGGATGATGAACGCAACGCAGGCAGCCGACATCGCCCCAAATACCCGCTTCAGCACCAGCTTTCGCGGCTCCACAAAACGCCGAAGTTCCTCATAGCGTGGATTGCTCTGAAGCTCAAGCGCCTCCAGTAGATAACGCACAATTATGTCCAGCGCCAGAAACGCAAAAAGACTGGCCGTTGCAAAGATGAATAGATAGTTCAGCTTCATACGCGTATCTCAGTTCTTCGGAACAAACACATCCATGTCAAGTTCCAAAGTGCCTGCCCTATTCTGCTCTTCAATGAATTTGGGGATGTTGCCCGTCGCAGTGTGGAAGCCCTCCACCGTAACCTTGCCGTCTTTGTTTTTCACATCCGTCTTCTCAAACTTGAAGATGTCCTGCATCAAGATGGTATCCTCTTCTCGACCAGTAACTTCGGAAATCTGGACAATCTTTCGAGAGCCATCCTCCAGACGCGTCTGCTGGACAACCAAGTTTACAGCGGAGGCAATCTGCTCGCGGATAGCCCTGGAGGGTAGCTCGAAGCCAGCCATCATCACCATGGTCTCCAAACGGCTCAGGGCGTCTTTTGGGGAGTTTGCGTGGGCGGTGGTCATGGAACCGTCATGGCCCGTGTTCATCGCCTGGAGCATGTCCAGCGCCTCGGCGCCACGACATTCACCGACAATGATGCGGTCGGGACGCATACGGAGGGTGTTGATGACAAGGTCGCGGATGGTCACCCGCCCCGTGCCCTCCGCCGAGGCAGGACGCGCCTCCAGGCTAAGCAAGTTGGGGTGGTCCAGCTTGAGCTCCGCCGAGTCCTCCACGGTGATGACACGCTCCGACAGCGGTATGAACTGAGACAGGACATTCAGCAGGGTCGTCTTGCCAGACCCCGTGCCACCAGAGACCAGGATGTTCTGACGCGCCTTCACAGCCGCCTCCAAGAACAACGCCATCTCCTTCGTCATGCTGCCATATCCTATCAAGTCATCCGTCGTCAGCTTCTTGTCAGAGAATTTGCGGATGGTGAGAGCCGCCCCCTGCAACACCAGTGGCGGAATGATGGCATTGACACGGGAGCCGTCAGCCAGGCGCGCATCCACCATCGGCGAAGCGTCATCGACACGACGCCCAACCTTCTCGACGATGCGCTGGATGATGGAAATCAAATGCTTTTCGTTGAAAAAATGGATATGACTGTTGATAATATGCGACTTGTTGTGCTCGTCCTTGACTTCAATGAAGACGGTATCGGGGCCATTGACCATGATTTCCGTGATGATGTCGGAGCGCACAAGCGGTGCAAGCGGCCCCAGGTCCGTGATTTCATCCTTCAATGCCTGGCGGAAATCTTTTTTCAGGATATTCTGGGGAATTTCGTGCTGACGCTCCAACAAGACCTCGTCCAAAAGCTCCAACGCCCTCTGCTGCTCCTCTTCACTGGAGACCGGCTTCCCTTTCTTGCCCTCTGCGTTGCTCCGACGGACCACCTCGGCATGGATAGCCTGTATCAACGCCATGGGGCCCGGCTCATAGAGAACCATCAGACGGTCGAATTCATCCACCAGTTTCTCAACCCTCCCCTTCTCTTCCTCCTGGCCGTTCAAAACAGGTTGCGCTGCCTGCGGGGAAGGCAGCTGCTGTGCGGCAACCTGCGAGGGCATCTGCTGGACAACGGGCCGCAGCACAGCAGACGGTTGTCCAGAGGCACCAGGCTGGATGGGAAGCTCTCCCAGAAGCAAGGTGCTTCCACCTAGTTGAATACAGTCGCCAGGTACAACCTTCGTGGCATCGGTGATACGCCGACCATTCACAAACGTCCCTCTGGTGCTCTTCGTGTCTTCTATGAAAATTTCACCTGCCTTCAGAATCAGCTGCGCATGATGCCGTGAGATGTCACCGTCCGGCAATATGATATTGCAGTCATCAAAACGCCCTATTGTCAAGGCACAATCAAAGTCGGGCAGCTCCTGACTGCTCAGCTCGACTTTTTCACTGTTATATACTGTGAGCTTGGTCATTTTTCCTTACCACTTGAACCAGCGCTTGTACCAGACCTTTGGAGTTGGGTCCTTTTCCTCTTCCAAAGTTTTCACATCCTTCTGGGCATCGGGATAGACCTCGCCCGTCTCCTCGGAGAGCGGTATCTTGATTTTCGCATCTGCATTCCCTCTCACAATGCGCGGACACATCAGAATCAGCAGGCGGCTGTCATCCGCCGACTTGCCATCCGTGGAGACAAACCACTTCAGCACAGGGGTGTTGCGCAGGACAGGAAGCCCTGAACGCGAGGTGTCCTCCGAAATCTTTTTGGAGCCAGCCAGCACGACGGTGTTGTCCAGCTCGCATACAACCGTCTGCTTGGTGGAATCCTCGGAAAGGTTGTAGGCGTCCGACGAGGAGGCGATGACAGCTGAGTTCTTGATATCCACCGTCAAGCGCGCCTGGTTCTGGGCGACGATACCGCCCTTGACGCTGATTTGCAGTCCGTATGTGATGTCCTGGAGACTGCCATTGTCCGATCCGCTGACTTTCACTTTGACAGTGCCACCCGTGTGAAACGAGGCGCCTGTCGGGTCGTTGCTCAGGAAGCTGACATGACCTGCGTTGTAGATGCGGGAAATCCCGTTGTTGGCAAGGAAACGCACGGTAGCGTTCATGTTTCCGCCAAAGACCAGGCTGTTCTCCTGGCGCTTTCCCATGATTGCATCCCAGAGATAGCCTAGCCCCAGCGTGCCCGTGATGTTAGAGTTTGACCCGACGTTGCTCGCTTCGTTGGAGTTGATGGCCACATAGACGATATCAACCTCCATGAGCGTCTCCACAACCTTCAAGTTCAACGAGGTCTTGATTTTGCCAGTGCTCTTGCCCCCGGCGACGTCCAGCCAAGACTGCATGGAGAGGATTTGGTTCACCCTGCTGACATCCTCCTGGCTGTACAACTGCCCCGCCACCATCAGCGTGTCCCCTGAAATCTTCATGGAAAGCTCGCCGTTGCCAGGCAGCGCACCCTCTTCGCAGAAGGCAAATCCTGCATCCGTTAGGAGCTTCTTCAGGTTCAACACCGTCTCCGGCGATGGCTTGAAGACCGCCAGGTTCGTCACGCGCCCGCGATACCCCTCCATGACCTTGTTGAAAAGCCCCCAGTGCTCGGGATTCGTGACAGTGCCTTTGATGACGATGCGGTCCTCGTTGATGGAGATGTCCAGCTCCGTCAGCGTATCCAGGTCATTGCGCAATTTTCGAAGTTCAGTGGAGAGGTTGGATTTGACGGAGATGGCGTATTCCTGCGTCTGCCCGCCGCCCTCGACAATCACGTTCACATCGCCCAGCTTGTTGGCAATGATGCGAATAGTGGTGTCTGTAGTCTCGACCTTAATGGTCTCTGCCTTCTTGGGAAATATACGGTAGGATTCAATGACAAATGGCACCTCGACCGTCTTGGTCGTGCCTATCGTCATGCTGATACGCTCGATGTCGGCAAAAAGCGCAACGGTCAATACCAGTTGCAGGAAAACCAGTCGTTGAATGAACTTCTGCATAGTTACTCCTTGATTTCTTCAGGCACATTGGGGATGGAAATATTCGTCAGGCCCTTCAGCATATCCGTCAGGGCGCTATCCTCGAACTTGCCGTCGTTCATACGATTCAACGCAGTGTCATCATCCTTCTTGCGAAGCAGCGGATAAAGCTTGGCGCGATGTTGAATGGCCGTCAGGGCAATGGCCTGCTGCGGAGGCATCGACAGCAGCACCGTCGAGCCGCTGATTTCCATAATGGTGACACGTGGATAAATGACCGTTGTGACGGTCTTGGAAACCGTCTTGGTCTCCGCGTCGGCGTCCTTTCCCAGCTTGATGGTGTCGTTATACACGAACGTGCCGATGATGGCGATGTCGTCGCCAGGCTTAAGCATACGCAGAAGTACGCCGTCACTGAAGGTCACAGGGACACCCCACTGGCCGTCGCCCAATGCACGGCTCTTGCTGTCGTCCAGCTCGATATCCGAATAGAGGATGTAGTCGCCCTTCGCAATCAGACGGTGCGTCTTCTGGTTCAATGTGAAGGCACGGTTCCCCGCATCGATTGCATTCTTGGGCATCGCGCTCACAGGCACCATCTTCTCCCCCACACGGCCATCCAGAATCACATCTCCTGCGGAAATCTCGCCCGTTGCAATCAGCACAGCCTGCTTCTGCTCCTCTGCCTCCTCGCTTTTCTTCATGGTCTTGCTGACCGCAAACACTACCGCCAGCCCCAACAAAACGGCGGTGATGACTGGAATCACATTCTTCATAATTCAATGAACCTCTTGATTTATCTTAGGTGCTAACTACTAAACAAAATGGGATTTCTTGTGTCTAATTGCGTAAGTAATTGCGTTTATGGCTTTGACTTGCATAGTAATTTTTGCCGCGATTTGCGAGGCGCATACACTCGTATGCAACAAGCAAATCACAGCAAATGGACATGCAAGGCTATGTCAAAAACGCAATTAATTACGCAATTAGACACTAGAGCAGGAGGTCTCAATCCCCCTCCACGCGGGTGAGCTTGTACAAGGAGGGGTCGATGTTGGCGCGGATGATCCCGCTGACGCACTCAATCTCAACAGCCCAGTTGAACTGCTGACGTTTTTCCTCAAGCCGACCATACACTCCCTCCCAGGGGCCTGATTCGATGAGAAAACGTTCGCCGACGGCTATCTCCTCGTTGAACTCCAGTTCCTCCGTCCGCCCTATCAGCTCGATTTGCCGTATGGTCTTGAGCTCGTCCAGGAACCTCCCTTCATTCCCCACCTGGAGAAGACGGGCGAATGAACTCGACTTGAAAAGTAACGAGCGCTGCTCCTCCGTCATCTTCACAAAAATGTACGAGGGGAACATGGGGCGGAGAACCGCCTTCCGATAGACATACTGTCTCCCCTTGTACGTACGATTCGACACGACCCAGCACCGCTTCAACGGCAGATAGCTCACTAAACCAAACGCTTCACAGTAGCGCCAAAGACGATACTCGTGCAATGGCACCGTGTATATCGGACGGACTATCTCCCCCTCGCCCAGCTCCCATATCGCTTCGCTAAAGGGCAGTTCGCCCAGCTCATCCCGCCTCTTTTCCATATTTTTTTAGACAAAGCTGTCGCGTCCCCTCGGTAAAAAAATCCCCAGGGGCTAAAAACAAAAAAGCCGTCAAACCTCTTATACTTCAACGTATAAGAGGTTTGA
>JAFTAC010000349.1 GCA_017458805.1 Victivallales bacterium
ATGCGAAATGGTAAGTTGGTTTCAGCTCAGATAGGCTGCGGGAAGTTTGCCCACACGCAGGATTTGCCCAATATGTGTGCGCATCCTGACGTCCTGCTCAAGTGGGCGTGCGACGTGCGGAAGGAGAGTGCCGTGGAGACGAAGGAGGCGTTCGGTCTGGAGGCCGCCACGGACGATTTCATGGAAGTGATGGCGGACCCCGAGGTGGATTTCGTGAAGGTGGCGACCTCGCATGATGTGCATCTGCCTATCATCGAGGCGGCTGCGAAGGCGGGCAAGCACGTTTTCTGCGAGAAGCCGATGGCGATGCGCGACACGGAGGCCTATGCAATCATGCGGGCCGTCAAGCATGGCGGCATCAAGCTGTGCGTCGATTTGAACCGCCGCATGTCGCCCGCGCTCCAGAGCCTGCGGAAACAGTATCTAGCCCATCGTGCCGCCCCGAAGCATCAGCCGTGGCAGTACATTGAGACGGTGCGAGAACCGCTTCCAGAGGAGAAGCGGTCGCAGCTGCTCATCCGCATACAGGATGAGAGCAGCTCGTATGGCATGGTGCATCTAGATCCTGTCAAGGGGGGCGGGCTCATCATCGGTGAGAGCGTGCATTGGCTGGACTTGGGCTGCTGGTTCTTCGCTCCGCAGCTTCCTGTGGAAATCACTGCCTGGGGCAGCTCACGTCTTTCGCACGGCATCAACGTGCTTTTCAGCGGCGGCGACAATCTAACCCTCGTCTTCGGTTGCGCAGGAACCTTCTGCTATCCGAAGGAATTGTTCGAGGTGACGACGGAGGCTGCCCTGCTGCGCAGCCGTTTCTTCGTGGAGAACAACTACTATGGCATTCCTGGCGCAAAGGACGAAACCTTCAAGTTGCAGGCGGACCCCTATCCAGAGCTGGGTGACGGCTTCGACGCCTACATGCGCAAGTTTGAACGCCGTACGCAAGGTGCTGGTAATCTGAAGAATATTGAGAACTCGCGTCCCTTCATTGTCGATAAAGGGCATAAAAACATGCTCAATTCATTTGTTCGCAGCATTTTGGATGGTACCCCATCGCCATGTGACGAGATGGCGGGGTTCCGCTCGACCTATCTCTCGCAGCTGGCCATTCAGGCCATCCATACGCGCCAGACGCTCCCCGTGCCCATCGAGATGGTCACCCCGAATCTGGTGTAGCCAGGCCGTCCACGGCTTGGTAAAAACGAGGTAGCCAGACCGTCCACGGTCTGGTTGATACACTCCTTAAAGAGTGAGGAAATCATAAATGTTTGAAATGTTTGCAATACGCCACGGCCAAAGCGTGGCAAACCAGACGAATGTAATACAGGGGCAGACAAGCACCCCGTTGAGCGAACTGGGCCTGAAGCAGGCGGCTGCCTTGGGGAGACGTCTGGTCAATGTCCGTTTTGACGCGGTCTATAGCAGCGACTTGGAACGCGCCATGCAGACTGCGAGGTTTGCGGCGCCGTATATGGAGCCGATACCCTGCGTTGAGCTGCGCGAGTGGAATCTGGGGATTTTCCAGGGGCTGACGCGCGCGCAGGTGGAGGAGCGCTATCCCGTAGAATGGGAGAGCTTCCTGAACGGCGCACCCGATTTTCGCATCCCTGACGGGGAAAGCTCTATCGAGGTTCACGAGCGTGTGGTGGGCTTTCTGAAGAGGCTTGAGACGGAGGTGTCTGGGGGACGGATTCTCGTGGTGAGCCACTGCGGGGCCATTCGCTCCATGCTCAAGCATATTCTGGGCATGGAAAACGCCTGGCCGATACGTCCTCAGCTCACCAATACGGCTATCAGTCGCTTCATCTGCAAGGAGGGACTGTGGCAGTTGGTCACCTGGAACGACACAGCTCACCTGGACGGCCTCATGCCAACAGCTGGAAATTACTGACGACTATGGAAGAGAAATACTTATATGTGGTAACAGGAACCA
>JAFTAC010000350.1 GCA_017458805.1 Victivallales bacterium
GCGCTTCGCCAAGCGCTCCATCGCTCTGGACGAGAAGGGCGGACTGGTGGAGATTCGCCCCGAATACCACCCTGAAATCAGCGCCCCCTACCCATCCGTCATCGAGCCAGGCGTCACGGAGCTCTTCATCAAGCTCACCCACGAGGCCTACCGCAAGGCCATTGGCAGCCACCTAGGCAAAACCACGCTGATGACCTTCACGGACGAGCCCAACATGGATGGCTTCAACGAAGGGCAAAGCCTCACCTGGTGCTCCGATTTCGCGGAGGAGTTCGAGAAGCGCAAGGGCTACGACATCCGCCCGTTCCTGAAACGGCTCCTCACAGTCAAAGCCCCCATGGATGCAAAACTGCAACAGGCCCGCATCGACTACTTCGACGTGCGCGCCGACCTCTTCCTCGAACGCTACATGCTCCCGCTTCGCGATTGGTGCCACGCCAACGGAATGCTCTCCAGCGGACACCTCAACGGCGAGAACCAGCCATCGGGAAACACGCGCTTCGGCTATGGGCACATCCTGCGCTCCCTGCGCGCCTTCGACGTGCCCGGCATCGACGTGATCTGGCGCCAGCTCTATCCAGGCAAGGAGAGAATCAAATATGTCCAGGAGGGGGCCCACGACACGGAAATCAACAACTTCAACCCCTGCTTCCCCAAATACGCCTCGTCAGCCGCCCACCAGAACGGCGGCAAATATGTGATGAGCGAGTCGCTGGCCGTCTATGGCAACGGCACCCCGCCAGATGCCATCAAGTGGGTGATGGACTACCAATTCGTACGCGGCGCCAACATCTTCGTCCTCAGTGCCTACTCGATGAATGTCCGTGGAGGACGCATGGGTTCGCCTGGTATCCACTTCGGCCCGCAGCATCCCTATTGGGAGTTCATGCAGCCCCTCTTCACCTACATGGAGCGCGTCGGCTCCATGCTGGCGCAGGGCAAGCCCGATGTGAAGATAGCCGTCCTCTATGACGTGCGCTCCATCTGGGCAGGCGGCAAGGACGCGCAAACAGCCATCAAATGGCACCACTACATCGCGGAACGCCTTCTCCAGCAGGGATGCGACTTTGACTTTGTTGATGATGACCAGCTTGGAGAAGCACTCATTACAAAGGACAAACACCTGCGTATCGGTAAAATGAAATACCAGGCTGTGGTTCTCCCAACATACAAATGGCTGAAACAGGAGGCAATAGCCAAACTCGAACGTTTCAAGAAGCAAGGCGGCCTTGTCTGCCATGCACCTCGATTTGATTATGAGGGCTACAGTGAATACTTTGGAGAATTAGTTGCAGTAGAAGAGAATATGCACACCTTCTGCTTCTGCCCCTCCCATCCTCGCGTTCTTCCCAAGAATCGTCAGGAACTGGAAAATACGATGAAAGGCTGGAGTGGTGAAGAGTATGCTTTGACCACCAAGTCCGATGCCTTGCGTGTCACCAAACGCGTCACCAATACACATGCCATCTATTTCTTCACCAACCAGTTGATGGTTTCGGTCGATGCCTGGTTCAAGTTCAAGGAAGAAGCCCCCGTCTCCTATTGCGATCCGGAGACGGGAGAGTTCGTCCTTGTCGCCGATAAGCAGCAGCCCTTCAAATGGAGCTTCTCTCCTGCCGGCTCCGCCCTCTTCCTCATCGGCAAGCCCCTCTCCACACGCAAGAAGAGCATCCAGCTCCCCTTCAACTCCGCAGCCAAGCCCGTCCGCACCCTCAAGGCGGGCTGGACCCTCCAGATGCGCAGAAACCACTATGTCGGCAAGGAGAGCTTCGTGATAGAGGATACCCCCGACGCGCCTGTCCAACCTGTCGAGCTGGGCGACTGGCGCCCCGTCTTTGGCGACGAGTTCTCGGGTTCCGCCTTCTACCGCAACAGCTTCCGCTCCAAGGAGGCCTTTGACGGATGGCTCGACCTCGGCAAGGTCCATCACTGCGCCAAGGTCATCGTCAACGGAAAGCAGCTGCCAATGAAGTTCTTCGGACCGCACACCTACCGCATCCATATCAAGAAAGGCCTCAACAAGCTCGAAATCATTGTCGCCAACTCCCTGCTGAACGCCACCGCCCCCGAGCACGTCCAGAAGTACATCAAGGAGAACTTCCCGCCCGAATCCCCCTACATCTGGCGCTTCCGCGCCTTCAGCCAAGACGACCAGTCCAGCGGACTCTTCGGCCCCGTCAGAATCCTGCGCTAAAAACACGGGGGCGCGGGGGGCGGTAGCCCCACGTCCTTTGGAAGCCAGCCACGCCGCCAGCCACAAGAAGGGCGCGGGTGCGGCAGCCCCCCGTCCTTTGGCAAACAGCCACACGCCACAAGCCACAAAGGGGGCGCGGGGGGCGGCAGCCCCGTCCTCGGGGAACGAGGGGCGCAGCCCCCGTCCTTTAGCCCCCTTTCCACACTAGCATGAAGCCATATCACTGGGCATCATAGCATTTTCGCAAGTTTTCAAGCGACCGCAGGAAGTCCGCCGTCGCGTTTTTCAGTTCTTTGCGCCGTCCTTCGTCCATTGCATCGCCAGATGACCTATGTCCAAGCACCCTGCCGATGGCGGCGGCGATGTCCTGGTCGCCAGGCCTGGCCTCCAGTTCCTTCAGGAGAATCGGCAGCGCATCCAGCGAACCGCTTCTGCCCAGGGATTCGGTTGCACGTTTTCGCAGTGCGCTATCGTCCGATTTCAAGGCGTTCGCCAAATCGTCAATGAAGCCTTTCCTCGTCTCCGAGAAGGTCGAAAGCCACTTGCCCTGCATCTGCGCCGCCACAGAGAGGAGTTTCGCGTCCTTCGAATTCGCGCCGATTCGGTGCAGCACCTTCGCCGTTCCGTCGGCCTCTGGCATTGGAAGCCCGCGAAGATAGAGCATAAGCTCCTCGGGCCTGTCGTCGGGCGCCTCCGAAAGCTCCAGCGCCTTCGCAACGCAATGCTTCTGGGCATCCCCCCTCGGCATGGCCTTCAACTCCTGCTCGAGCTTCTCATCTTCTCCATGCTTCCGTTTGAATGTTGTTTTTGGCTCATGCTTTTCGATTTTCGATGATTCGAAGACCAGAGATGGCACAGGCATGTTGCCTTCAATAGGAACAAGACTGTTCTTGATATGGTCGTCCAGTATCTTCCCAACTGGGCAGATTTCCGACAACTCTCTGAAATGTGCGAATATAATAACAGCCACATTGGCGCGGCAGAACAATAGATAATTGCCTATGTCAAAGCCGCAACAATCACCAAGATGGTATTTTTCATTTTGGTGAATTGGAATGGCCGTTCCTGCAACCTTTGCGCTCATTGCCAGATGCGAGGACAAAAGGCTGTAAATGTTGTCGATTGCAGATTCATTGGACTTGCACACTGACAATAATACCCTACATTTGTTTTTTTTCATATTCTCATCGTCTTTGATGATAATGATAAAATCTATGAAATTGTCGATATTATACCTAATGTCTATTAAATATTTGGGCGATATCTTTTGTATCGTTTCATCATTGATATGCAGTTTGGACACTATTCTATCTGGTTTATCATTTAAGGCCTTGAACTGCAGTTCATTTTTAAGTTTTTGCAAAAACGTTTCCCGCCTCTTTGATAATAAATCGTTGTTTTGAGCGGTAACAACATTTAGCAGAAAGACACTTAAAACAACGAACTCGAAATACCTTAATCTACTCAAATAACAATTCATAATCACTTCTCCTTATCTGCTTTGATTGATAAGCTATCTCAAATAATCATTTACCGTTATGTTTTTGAGTTGCATTTACCAGGACGTCCAGCAGCGGAATGGGAAAACCGAACATCATTTTCTCCGACATCCTCCTGACCAGCATATCCTGTTCTGGGGCAAATGCTTGTTCACGGATGCTCCCCAGCCTTCCGATGGCGGCATACTGCCACAAAGGATGAACGCCTGGTTTGCCAGCGAATGCGTCCAGCAGCGCAATTAGTTCATCGACATCTTTAATTTCCTTAATAAAAGACAGATACTGTTCGAGAGAACTGTGGATGGCCTGTCTCCTCTCCGCATCAACCGCAGTCGCCCATGCGGCTTTAACAGCTTCTGATGCGTTTTGCAAGTCCTTTCCAGACAATGGACCAGAAATCATGGCAGGTATATCAATGAAAAGGCCTGAAACGGCAACGCAGGCACTGCGGTGCTTCAGGACTGCGAGACGTGGTTTGCACCGTGAAATAAACGCAAGACGTTCATACACCCCCAAATCTGACTTGCCCGACCAAAGTGCATTTACCAAGGAGCCGTCCTCGTCAAAGACGATGACAGACTGCTGTCGTGGATGAAGAGTGTTTCTCCAGTCGAAATCACCAAGATAGAGCGAAAGAGTGCTGCCTGCATCTATTGTACTTTCAGAAGATATGTGCAAATTCGGTCCTTCATCATCAAATGGATGCATTTCGCCATGGTCGTCCCACCAGCCGGCACGCCGAATCTTCTGTTGTGGAAACAGCCGACCTGTATCGACAAATGCTTTCGCGTTCCGACAGTCTCTCCACAACAGCGGGACTTGCGAGGCGGGCATGACAAGTGCGTTAGGCGCATCTGTAAAACGCGCGTTTGCAGGTTGCCAGTAGCGTGCAGGATCTGTTGCATCGCCTGTCTTTAAGTTGAAAGGTATCGTCGGCAATTGTGAGTCTCGCCAATCTGCGATTTTTCCCAAGGCAGCCAGAATATACTGCCTGTTGCCGTATGCCATTGGCCAGTCACCCTGGGTTTTCCTGTCAGGCGGCAGGACTTTGCATATTGTCCCGAAGCGTGGGAAATGCCTCTGCACCAATTTCATGGTCTTCTTGTCCCCCTCCGCCATCCTCAAAATTCGGCAGAAGGCCTGCATGGCGGACTGCCTCGGGGCCTCGGTCGGATGCTTCGATAGGATTTCCGCGACAGGCGCAAGCACATCGTCCAAAAGCTCCGCCTTGCACCTGTTTCCGTCCCGCCATTCCAGGTAGGCCAAATGCGCCTTGCGGGACAGCAACCAGACACGCTCGCCGTCACTCTGCGGCTTCGCTTTCTTCAGGATTTCTGCCGCGTTTGACATCCAGTCGGACTGGAGGCAGACGTCGAACGCCTCCGAAACCTGCGCAAAGGAGGCGTCCCCGTCCACCTCGGTAGGATTCTCCAGGAGAATGCCGGGGATGCCAGGCAGCCCGCCCACGCCCCGCTCACGATAGACAACCGCCACCAGCTCATTGCGACCATCCTTGCTCCAATGCGCTTTCTCGACGATGAAGCGCGCACGTTGGGCCGCTTCCGTGAAAGCAGGTTCATCCTTTTCGGGAAAGCGTCCCGTGCGCCCCACACGCACGCCATTCAGGTAGAAGGCGGCGACATCGAAGACCGCCCCCACGTCCATGACGACAGGCCTTGAGAAGCATATCGGAGCTCCATCCTCTGTCTTCAGGTCAAAGGAGAGTTTGAAAACTGCGAAGTGAGCCTCCTCCGGCCAGGATGCATACCCTTTCCATGGCAAAGGCGCGCTTGTGTACTCCAGCGGTGAAGCGGACGAAAGAGGCGCCAGAGCCTCTGCAAGCGTCTTCGCAGAATTAAGACTGTCTGCCTTGGCATTCTGCGCGAAAGCCAATTCCCACTTCGCATCTGCAGAGGCCAAAGCCACCGTCATCACGGGCGGACCGACAATTCCCCCCAGCCCCCACAGGCTCCACACATGCACCGCCAGGTAGTTGCGCTGTGACTTCACCCGTTCGGCAGAAATGCGGTAGAGGCGGTCACTCTGCCAGGCGGAACCGCCGGGCACCGTCCCCGTTCCCCCAATGCGGGAGCCATTCAGATAGGTTTCGTCCGCATCGTCGATGATGCCCAAATCCAGCAGCAAATCGCGCCCCGCCAGCTCCGGCGGCACGTCGAACAGGCAGCCATACCACCCGTGTACCTTGTTTTCGGGCATCAGCCTCACGAAATCGCGATGGGGAAAGGAGGCAGGACGCCAGTGCAGCTCCTTCCGCTGCGCCTCCGTGAGGGGCGTGCCTTCCGCCAACAGCCTCCTGGCGGAAGTGGGGAGGGAGGCGAAGAAGTCCCTCTCCCCCACAGCCTCCGCCTCCACGCCACGCACCGCCTCCTGAAACGTGGGCAGGAAATGCCACTTTCCCACAAGAATGGCTTCGCCTGACAAACAAACCACTAGCAATAATGCAATTATGCTTTTTCTCATTTGAAAATTGTTTTAAATCTTCTAAAGCAACTTCAAATTGATTTTGTATTTCCTATGCCTTCAGTATTCCTTAAATCGAAAGACAGTCTGTACTTTCATCCACTGAATGTAAGGCTGTATCTCTTCTATATTATAAAAATGTTCTTTCTTGCATTCGGGAAACCCCTCCAGCATTAACGAAAGAGAATATGCTGCTCTTCCTGCAAAGAGAATCCCAGGAGTACTAAGCCTTACTCTTGTCTCTCGATAATCCGTTTTTAAATACTCATAAAGATATTTAACGCACATCTCATTATGGACAGTGGCTATGTCCTTGAACAGACGAGCACTTCTTTCATTTGAATCTGCTTTTTCCGCAAGCGTAATAAGTTTTTTTATAGCCTTTACGTTTCCTCTTCGAGCATTAATCAGAACGGCAGCCCATCCCATCGAATTCCAAATACAAGGATACTGTGGGACAAAAGATGAATATTGTTTGATAATATCATCTATCAAATCAGAATGTATATTTTCTAAAAGAAAAACTATATTTCTCGATTGATGTTCTTCTTGTAAAAACACTGATTCTATATTATGTTTCATTTTATCTGTGATTAGACATACATTTGATTTGTCATTTGTATAATCCAGAAGATAATTAATGATTCTTTGCTTAATTTCGTCCGTATTGTCGTTGACAAGCCCATCAGAAAGTATGGTCAACAAACAATTTTTACTTAAATCTGACAAGGATTGTTTATTGAGGCTGCGATTAACTGAAGAATATAGGTGAATTCTTACATCACATGCCAATGCGTCTCCATCCTCATCGTAAAGATTAGGATGTTCCTCAAGTAGTTTATGAATTCTCATATACACCTTCGACTGCTCCCCAATAGAAGTCATTGCTTCAGCTTGATTGACTAAACTATCAAGCAATTTTTTTTCTTCTGATCCAAGACCAGCATTTAGTTGCATACTCAATGAAAACATAA
>JAFTAC010000351.1 GCA_017458805.1 Victivallales bacterium
GTGCCAGCGGATTCATCGTCAAGCCCGAAGCCATGTCTTGAGTTCTCGTGGTAGAAGACAGGAAGACGCGCCTCGTCAAAGCCAATCTTCGTGATTCCTGTGTCGGCGTATGACAGCAGGTTCGCCAGAGCCTGACGATAGGAGGCGATGTTCAGAAGCTCGTTGTTGACCAGCCCAAAGCCAGGCGCGACGATGTGGATGTCGTCTCTTATGAAACGGTACACGTCCTTCATCTGTTCGGAACTCTGCTGGTGCTGCGCCGCCACGCTGAGATAACTCTGGTTCTCCCGATATGGAATCTGCCGAAGTCCTGTGAGCTTTGCGCCGAAAGCGATGGTGTCCTGAGTGCGTTCAAAGAGCCTGGCGGGTTTGGCCCCTGGATAGAAGACCAGCGACTCACGGACAATGGCCTTGGATGTGAACTCAATGCAATAGATATAACGAAAACCGTCACGACCGATGAACTCCAGTTCAAAGGCAACTGGACTTTGGACGTGCATCTCGTCCAGCAGGAACGGATGGAATGCCTTGATCGGCTGGTCCAGCTCATAGCCGTGGGAGACGGAGACCAGTTCAACCAGTTCCTTCAACGCCAGCAGGACATTGCTTTTGCCAGAGGCGTTTGGTCCCCACAGACCCGCCGACCGAAGCACTGCAATCTTCTCCTTTGCATCGGCAAGCACAAAGTTACCCTGATGCACATCCGAGAGATTCTCCGCCGACAGATTCAGCGTCTGCTCGTCTCGGATTGACTTGTAGTTTCCAATGGACAATGAAATAATCATAGCTGTTTTGTTTATTTTGGCGATTTTTGTGAATTATTAACGAATTTTACTAGAATATAATACTATTTCTATGTTTTTCAAAATCAAAGATACATTTTGCGACTTTTTGATGCTGTTTTATCGGCTATCCTTCTGTCTCGCAGGACAGGAGTTCACGGATTTTCTTGTATTCTGGGGTATCTGGCAGGGTGTCAAGGTACTGAAGAGTGCGTTTTATCTTTTCCTTATCGGTAATGACACCGACTTCTCCAGCGATGGCGGCTATAGCCTTCTGCTGGGCTTCTTCTCCGATGTGGGTGTAGTAGGAATCCAGGATATCGCAGTTGTCTCCAAGTATCGACTGTACAACGGCTTTTGGCACACCAGCTTCCGCACAATGTGATGCAAAGCTGTGGCGCAGAGAATGAAATCCATAGATCGTTACGGCTCTGGAACGCCCTTCCACCTTTACGGAGGTTTTCAAACCTATCCACTTCAGAACCCGCAGTACATCTATGTTTACAAGACCGCTTCCAATGTTCTTGCCAGTCGCATCCGCCGTGTTGTAGCGTTCAGCGACCGTCGGACAGACATATCCATAGTCGTCAGTCTTCCAGGCCAGTGCCTCGTTCAGAACAGAAAGCAGCTGGGGGGCAATGGGAATGGTGACTTCCTTGCCAGTCTTGAACTGCTTGCACTCTATCTTCTTCTGCGACAGATTCACTTTGGACCAGCGCAGCAGAACGCAGTCCTTGAGACGCTGGCCAGTATAAAGCCCAAGATAGTATATGACCCTTATCTCCTGCTTGTTCTTCACTCTGAACTTTGGATTCTCCAGAGCCTCCATCAGAGCCTTCTCCTGCTCGTGGGTGAACGACATGCGACGAGCCCCAATGTCCTGCTCCTCGCGTGGCTTTCGCAGAAGCGTCTTTGAGCCAAATGGATTCTCGGCACCGTTGCAATACTCTTTCAGGACATTGAAGATCTTGCGAAGACGCAGCACTCTGCGATTGTGCGTGTCCA
The DNA here is from genome assembly GCA_017458805.1 of Victivallales bacterium. Taxonomy (GTDB): domain Bacteria; phylum Verrucomicrobiota; class Lentisphaeria; order Oligosphaerales; family Oligosphaeraceae; genus RGIG3456. The sequence continues at coordinate 1,788 of JAFTAC010000351.1, forward strand.
CAGCGATGTGCAAGGTCTTCATGTGTTTGGCAAAACCAAGCGCATCCTCATATGTGATGGTGTGGAGTTCACGGAGCGGGTCGCCAATGAAATCCACGAAATCCTGAAATGTCGCCTGATAGGACTGCTGCTCGTGGATGGTGGCCGGCATCGCACGGTCTGGGGAGACCGAGTATTTCTCCCATGCATTGCCAAGAGTCAGACGCATGATGCGCCCCGCAAGCTGTCGGGCGTTCTTCACATGGGCGGCCACGACCTCGACCGTTGTTGCCTGAAGCGTCGGCAGCAGCCGATTATACTCTTCCAATGCCTTGTCGTAATCGTCCGTCTTGAGATTGACGTTCTTGCGCCTGCCGTTTATCTGGTAGCGGAGATAGTAGTTCCCGCCTTCCTTAGCCTGATATATTGTCCCCAGAGGTAGTTTTTGCTGTTCCATGCGTTTCTTCTTTCTGCCCATGACGCGGTTCTCCTGACATGACGAAGCCAGTGAGACCGATTGAGACTAATATAAGGCATCTGGGCAACAAAAAAAGCCTTGAATGCCAAAAAATGGCAAAAATCAAGGCTTTTTGTACTTAAAAATGGTGGAGCATATCGGAGTCGAACCGATGACCTCCTGCATGCCATCCTTGTTTTTTGAGGCGAAAACAGGCTGGCCGTCACCCTAATGTCACCCTATGCCTGAATATGTGACGCTTATTGTATGTTTAGAGACAATTGCGAAAAGGTTCGCAAACTCTAAAACTACAAGAGGTATTATCATGGCAAGCAAGACAAAGAGGAAAAGAAGAACAAAGGGCGAAGGCGGGTTCATCAAGAGGCGTAATCATTATTATCTACGGCAGTGGATTGGCGACAAGCGAATTGAGCTGTCATTAAAAAACGAAGACGGTAGCTTGTGTACGACAGAGGACCAAGCTAAAAAGGCAGTACAGCGCATGGACCGAAGTATCCTGGAACTGGACACACAGGAGAAGATCGTCAACAAGGTCGCTGAAATTAGGCAGTTGAAGGTCGTCCATCAAGCCAAGTCCACGGATGTATGGCAGCTCTACCTCAACTCCTCTAACCGTCCCGATACAGGGGAACGGGTATTGGAAGAGCAACGCACGATGTTCAATCGGTTCGGAGACTGGATGCAGGAGCATTACCACTGTGGCGTGGATGGGGTTACTCCAGTGGCCGCCAGTGAGTATATGCACGAAGTTGGTGAGCGTGTCGGCAATCGAACTTTCGACGGCTATGCCGCAACGCTTAGACTCATTTATAAGGTAATATATAAGCAACTGGGCATGGCCGAGAACCCCTTTGAGGGCATCCGTCACAGGCCCCTTGAGACCATCAGTCGCAAGGAGTTTACCGAGGAGCAGGTTCAGAAAATATTTGACGGCTTCAGAGACGGCTTCTTCTACGAGACGGTGGTCGAGGGGCTGGGACCTGGACGCAAACGCATCCGCGAGAAGAAACGGCTGGAATACAAGCCACTTTATAAGGACGAGATGGAGGTGCTGATGAAGCTCTGCTGCTTCAGTGGCTGCGACGGCCAAAGCGGGTGCCTGATGAAGTGGGAGAACATCGACCTGAAGAAAAACCAGATTAGCTACATCCGTCACAAGACGCGCAAGAAAACAAATGGACACGTCATCACGTTGCCAATCCATCCCGTGTTACATGAAGCGTTGCAGGCTGCTTTAAAATGGCGTAAGGCCGAAAGCCCATATATTCTGCCCAATGTTGCCAAACGCTACCAGAGCAACCGCTGCGGTGTCCAGAAGGATGCCATGAAGATAATCCAGTGCGCCCTTGGAGTGGAGACGACGACGCATGACACTGAGGGCAGCAAGCGAGCCTTGGGGGCCAATGTCTATTCTCTCCACAGTTTTCGTCACACCTTTGTCAGCTTCTGCGCAAACGCTGGCGTCCCGTTGGCCATTGTCGCTGAGATTGTCGGTCACGGCTCCCCGATGATGACGAAGCATTATTCCCACATCAACAACGAGGCCAAGCAGAACGCCATTAGCGTCTTGCCCATGCTGTCAGAAACGCAGGACGCAGATGACGTGATTGATGCGGAGCCAATACCCCCTGACGACCTGCGCCAGCGGCTCATCGCCTATATCAATACGGCTACGGAGGAGCAGTTGCAGGCCATCGCCCACACTCTGCCCAGTGCCACACCACGCTTGCTGGCATAAAATGGTCCTTTGGGGGCTTCTGAACCCAGAAAAAACGCTGGAGATTTTGAGAGTACGTATTTTTTGATATTTTTTAGGGGGATCCAAGCAAGCACCAATCATTGAGGGCATTGAAGCTCTAACCCGAACCGAGTTCCAACTATGGAGCTCGGTTTTTTTGATTATTATCCTTCTTGACAGCAATTATCCTTTTTTCTTCGATGCTTTTTGAAGGTGCTATTATAAGTGTAAAAGCTCCCATCAGGGAATGAGAGCTGAAAAGCAAATAACAAAAGGAATTGCCATGAAGCAACAAACAAGTGACCTGATTGCGAGCCTTCTCCAGTCAGATGAAACCGTAACTCCAGAGATACGCGACTACATCTTGAGGGCGATGCGCCAGGCTACCCCAAAGCGCAAGCTCATAACGGCCAAGGGGGCGATGGAGGTGCTGGGGGTCTCCCGCCCGACCTTGAGGGAGTATGTGAAGCGTGGGGTGCTGGAGCAGATTAACATCTCCTCGCGCAAGGTCAGGTTCGACGAAGAGGAGGTGAGCAGGCTAGCGTATAATGGAATCTAAAAATATAAGCAATAGTCTCATAAATATATATGTTATTTAGAGTAAAAAGATTTCGTACCTCGGGTGTGATTTTTGAATAAAGCACATTATAAATGCTCTCAAAGAAGAGGGTTATTTATATCAACACACTTTAAATCAACATATTATATTTTTAGAACAAGAAACAGGACACCAGCACTGAAGATACTGATGTCCAATAACAAAAGGAGCTAAAAATGCTTAAAGGATTAGTGCCTTCTTTTGATACAAAAAAGGAGGCGTCAAATGCCAATGACGTTATGGCTGATGCTCGTAATACTGCCTTCATCAATGGTTGTGCAGCATGGTGTCAACAAAACATAGAAGATGCATGGGATGCATTTGTCAAGGAAGGGAATGAAAACGGGCGCAACAATTCCATGTTGCCACTCTTTCTACGCTGGCTTCGGAATGGCCTGGACGTGGAAGACGCTGTGGAGCTTGCCTGCGAACGTTACTACGAAGAGTGGCCTGAGGGTGACCTCGATGCACACGAGCAGCTGGAACACGCCGCATGCAAGGCAGAAGAGATTATTGATGATGATAATGCCACTCCTCGGCCTCACAAGGGGGCGCAAGGAACCATCTGTCGAAAAACTCAGATGGAAAGGCAGCAGAAGGCAGCGATAGAAGAGCTCAAAAACGAGTTTTGCCTGTCAGATATCCTGAAAGAAGCGGCCCAAATACCAGAAACAGCCCGTTTTGACTACATTGACCCGAATGACGAGTATGCAGATGAGTCTATGGAAACACTGGCAAGGTTCATGGCAGACGTGACCCGAACCATTCATGGCCTCAATGCCTATATCTTTTGTGGGAAGAGGGAACAGTCTGGATACCAAGAGCCGTGTTGGTATTACACTGGACAACCTGCCAAGGTGCCTGAGGACGATAAACTCATCCAGA
>JAFTAC010000352.1 GCA_017458805.1 Victivallales bacterium
GCCGTCTATGCGGTAGCGGAGCCGTATTTTGTCGCGGAAAGGCTCGATGTGGATATCGGTGGCGTGCTGCTTGATGGCCTCGGAGATGATTTCATTGACGAGTGGGATGATGGAGGCGTCCTCTTCGCTTCCAGCTGGAACGTCCAGATTCTGCTCTTCCTTGTCGTTGAAGGCGTTGTCCTGCGTGTCAAGCTGCGCGTTCTTGCGTTCCTGGGTGATCTGGATGACTTTGCCAGCGCCAAGACCGTAGATGCGCTTCAATGTGTTGCTAACTTCGTTTGGCGTGGCGATGACGGGGTCGAGGCGCAGACCAAGGAGGAGGCGCAGCGTTTCACGGTCAGGGATGGAAGGGGGCGTGGAAAATGCGGCTTTGAGGGTGCCGCGCTCAAGTGAGATGGGCACGAACTGATAGCGCAGGGCGACCTTTGGGGTGACCTTCTGCGTCGCGTCTTCCTTGATTTCGGTCTCGCCGAGGATGACGAAGGGGATGCCGGTCGTCTGGCTCAACGCGCGGTAGATGTGCTCCTGGGTTGAGAAACCCAGTTCCAGCATGGCCTGGTGTGCAGGAATCTGCGAACGGCGCATACGGCTGCGGACCTGGGAGGCCTGCTCTTCTGTCAGCTCCTTGTCCTTGAGGAGAATGTCAATAATATCGCCGCCCATTGCAAAGGCGGGCGTTGTTCTTCTGATGTCGGTCATGGTATGATGATTTCCTGCTTTTTCCCGCGTTTCACGATGACATCCTTTCCCCCTTGGACGACGACCAGTTGGTCTGCGTCAAAGCTCTTGATGGGGAGGAGACCGTGTATTTTAGCACCTTCCTTGGCGGATTTTGCCTCGGTCTTCTTGCTCTTGCTATCCAGTGCGGAGTAGAAGGCAATCTGCTCGTCCGTCGTACCGCGCAGATAGCCGCGGTATTGGATGGAGATTTTACGCACGACTTTGGGAGGTTGCGGCTTGGATGGTTCTTGTTTAGGCTGTGACTTGACCACTTCTGGCGCAGGCTTTTTGCCGTCGTCCTTGGGTGGTGTCTTGTCTGGCGGCCTGGGGGTGTTGTTGTTCTTTCCGCCTTGCTGTGGTTTCACTGGCTGTGGATTGTGCTTCGGCGGTGTTGGAAGCGCCACTTTGATGTGGAAGTTGAAGGGGTTGATGGAGGAGGGCAGGTGGGCGGGATCGATGTAGGCCGTACTGGTGGTGTCGAAAAAACGATGGGGAGACTTGGGCTTCACATTGTTCTGCGAGGAACCCTCGTCCTCCATTAGCATATTGTAGGCGGTTACCGAGAGGAAGACAAGGAGGGAAATCATCACCACCGTCATGATGGTGCGCTCCCACTCGTCGCATATCAGCTTGAATAGACGTTTTATATCCATGGTTCTCCTCTCAGTTTAGATACCTGCTGGTCGCTCCGAGACAACCGCCTTGGGGGAGGTGACCTCCTTCTGCGGCAGGGTCTGCGGCAGGAAGAAGGAGGAGCAGATGATTTGAACCCGTATGGTGTGGTAGTTGATGATTCCTTCCTTGTCGTGACCTGGGAGTTTGCCGCCTTGCGGTGGCTGTGCAATCAGCTCCATGTTGGTGATGGGGAGAAAACGCCCCTCGGTGAAGAGGGAATCCACGAAGGCCGAGAAGTTCGCCATGCTGCCGATGATTTCCAACTGCACGGGGAACTCGAGCACGTATGGAGTGGCGTCGTTCTCGTTCAGGTAATAGGACTTCATCGGGAGAACGGTGATGCTGGAGGCCCGTCTGCCGCGGCTGCCCGCCAGGGGCTTTGATGTTACACGCAACTTGTTGTTGAGGGCGCAATCGACGATGGCCTGCGTCGTCCAGAGCTTGAGGAGCATCTGGTACTTGAACGGCTCGGAGGTCAGTTCGTTCATTCCGAACACGGAGGTGTCCAGAATGATGCTCCTCCCCTGGAGATAGGTGTCCAGGCGGTCGTATTGGTCCTTGTATTCGGTCTGGGAGGCGCGTTGGATGAAGTCGGGGATGGTCTCGTACTCGTTCTCGATGCGCTCCTTGAACATGCCCGTGGCTTTCGCGATAATCTGCGCTGTCTCAACCTTCAGACCTTTCTCCTTGTCCCCCAGCTGCTTGGTGAATCCCTTGAGGATGGCCTCCAGGCGTTCTGGATCGTTGGGCCATTCGGATTTGATGAGCTTGGCCTCGATGGAGGCCTTTTCGTCCCGCGTCTCGGTATATTCAAGCCAGCGTGGGCGCAGGCGCAGGTAGATGCAGGCTATTGCCGCAATCGTCAACAAGATGACGACGGCCAGTAGATTGCGATGCCCTGCGGGCCATTTGTGGTTGTTTGCCATAATATGCTATTTCTTCTTGGATTTCTTGTTTGGCTTGGGGGCGACCTTCGGGATGTCCACCAATTTTTCTGCAAGCGGCAGTACCAGCTTGTATTCGGTGTATTCGCCGATGGTTGCCCGTTGCGGCTTCAGGAACTGGTTCCAGCCTAGGGAGGCATGGAGACCGCGCCCCTGCCACTCCTCCACCACCGTATCGACCTTGTCGTCGATGAAGGCGGGGTTTTCGCGCAGTTTTCCCTGGAGGCGGACGACGCCCGCGTAGCGCTTGTTGTTGGTCACTGGCGTGAAACCGCCTATGATCATGCTGGTGAGCAGGGGCATCGTCTGGATGTTGACCCTGTTCTTGTCAACGGCCTCGACTGGCTCAGGCTGGAGGGCAGGGGTACCGAACATGTCCGTCGGAGCGGGACGTGCTTCTGGCTGTGGCTCCTCCTGCTTTTCCTTCTGGAGGTCTCGGTAGCTGAACTCGTCTGCGAAATAGAAGCAGAATTCGCCTGGTTCCATTGCGTTCTGGACGTTTTCAATTGTTTTCAGGAAGACCTTGGAGCGGCCTCCCATTTCCACGAAGGGAAGCAGCATCCGCTGCTGGTATTCAATCTGCTCCAGGGCGGTGTCCAGCTTGGGAACCAGCTGATCGCATTTGCGCAGCTCGTCCATGCCGTCGTTTAGTTCCGCCATTTTGTTAGTCAGCCAGCAGTCGGCATAGACTATGGAAGCAAAGAGGGTGATGAAGAAGAGGACAGCCGCCGTCCTCAGGTATTTGAGGCGGTCCAGTTTCCTACGCTTCCAGCGGATGAAGCTGGGGGCGAGGGAGAGGCTGATGGCGGCGTCGCCGCTGGTCTGCAAGGCCAGGCCGAAGGCTGTGGCAAAGGCAGGATCTTCAGCTGGGGCGGGCGCACTGTCAATGGGCTTTGCCTCGGTTGCAGGGATGGTGGGGCCATAGACCTCGACGAGGCAGCCGTAGGTTCGCTTCAGGTATTCATCCAGCCCGATGGTTTTTGCACCGCCACCCGAGAGCCAGATATGGGAGACCATCTCGTTGGCGAGGGATTCACGTTCACCCGCGCGCCAGTTTTCAATGGCTGTGCGGAGCTCCTGTTCAAGTTGCCTGGCGGCCAGCAGGAAGGGGCTGTCCTCGTCATCCCAGTTGGGCACATAGCCTGGCTTCTTGAGCTCCGCCTCTTCTTCGGAGCAGTTCTCCACAACGGCAAGCACCTGGGTGAAGCGCTTGGCGCCGAACATCAGGCTGCCCGTGTAGAGCACGTTGCCATGCGCCATGATGACGATGGTGGAGTTTTCCATGCCGATGTCAATGAGCAGCTGTAGTGCATCGACGACATTGGCCTCGGGGTGCAGGTAGGAGAAGCAGTTGACCAGGGCCATGGCGTCCATCGTCAGGTCATCGATTTCCATCGGCACCTTGTCTGCCTTGTCGTACATCTCGTTGGAGAGCATCTCGCGGCAGAAACCAATGATGACGGGGTTGGGGACCTCGAACGCGGGGGGCATGGTCTGGTAGTCGGAGAGGAAGGTGTCCTCAGAGAGGCCTGCCAGCTGCATGGTCTCGTAGTTTACCATCTGCTCCATCGCCTCCTGCTTGGCATTGGGGGCGAAGTCGTTGACGATGCGGGTCGTGCAGAGGTACTGTGGAAGGCCCAGGGTGAACTTGGCCTTTTCGAGCTTCAGCTCCTTGAGCCACTTGCCGAGGCCAGAGTCGCTGTAGAGTTCCGTGTCGTCGAGAATGCCTTCCATTGCGATGTTGAACTCTTCCGCGCGGGTGACGACCATCCGCTGCCCCTTTCGTTCAAGCACAACCAGCCTGGAAGCGTTCTGTCCGACATCTAGGCCGAAGGTTTTGTTTTGCCGTTTGAACTTCATAAGGGGTATCGTATAAAATTGAATGGCTTATTTTTCCTCAATCTGGATGTATTCACCGCGGTCGTTGATGACGGTTGCCGTGACAAAGATGAGGAGGTTGGTGGGCATGTAGGTGGTTTCCGTGTGGCGGAACAGCCAGCCAATCAGCGGAATGTCGCCCAGAATGGGCACCTGCTTGACTGTCTTGGATTTGCTGTTCTCCAGCATGCCGCCAAGGACGACGGTCTGCCCGCTGGAGACGCCGACGGTCGTGACGAGCGACTTCTCGTATGTGCGTGGTAGCTTAACCTGCGCCAGCTCCGAATTGCTATTGCTGCTACTGCTGCTGTCGTCATCGTCGTCGCCCGTGGTCAGGTAAGATTCCCATCCCTTGAACTCGACGATTTCGGGACGAAGCCCAAGAAGGATGGTCTTGCCGTCGTTTCCGACATTCACGTTGACATCGAAGGTCAGGCCGATGGGGAGTTCCGTGGGGGAGCCAGAGGGGACGAGGCGCTGTGTGTCGCCGCTGTCGCCGCCGTCGATGGATTCCACGTCGTATTCTTCAAAGTAATAGAGCTTGTCGCCTTTGCGAATGCGGCCCTGGCGGTTGTTCATGACGGTGATTTTGGGGACGCTCAGGGTGACGGTGGAGTTCTTCTTGTCCAGTGCGGAGACCAGGATGTCGAAGGTGCGGTTCTCAATGACGCCGCTGAAATTGACAAGGCCGACGCCATCCGCCGCGCCTTCTGCCAGCGCACCCAGCGAAGTGAGGGAGCGGATGGTCTTCAAGCCCGTGTGGAGGGATGGCTCGTGGTAGGGGATGTTGTTCAGCTGAGAGAGTTCCACGCCGATGTCCTTCAGGTCGTCCTGTGCGATGGTGATGAAGCGTGCCTCGATGGAGACCTGGTACGGGGGCTTGTCAAA
>JAFTAC010000353.1 GCA_017458805.1 Victivallales bacterium
AAAACACGCTCCCTGCTACCGCCGAAAAGCGGCTCCGACCATCTGCGCACCCTCTGCGACACCCTGAAAAGCACCCGTCCATCAGAGCAAACAGATTTAGCCTCCTGCCTGCACTCCCTTGCCGAACAGGCCAAACGTCGCGGACTGGTCATCATCTTCAGCGACCTCTTCGACGATATTTCAAAAATCCGCTCCGCACTGGCGCATTTCCGCCGCCGCAGGCACGACGTCATCGTCTATCACATTCTATCGCGTTCAGAAGTCGATTTTTCCTTCCGTGATTCCGCCATTTTCAAAGACCCTGAGAACGGTGAAACCATCACAGCCAATCCAAAGGAAGTGCGCGATTCCTATCTCGCTGCCTTCGAGGAGTATCTGACAACTTGCCGCCAAGTCTGCTCCAGCCTTGGCGTTGATTACCAGATTGCGATGGCCGACGGAAATCCTGTTGATTTCCTTATACGGCATCTTCGCCAGCGCGCCCTGGCAGGAAGGTGATGCTCCATGCCCGAAGAAACTCCCATATTCCGCTCGCAGGATGTCCCCAAGACCCCAGGCGTCTATGTCTATAGAAACAGCGCAGGCGACGTGATTTACGTCGGCAAGGCACGCAACTTGCGCTCTCGGATGAGCTCCTATTTCCGACCGTCCAACATCAACAAGAGCGACCCTCGTCGCAAGGCGCTCATGCACAGCATCGCCTCATACGAATACTTCCAGGTCGCCACGGAATCGGAGGCCCTCCTGCTGGAGACGCAGTTCATCAAGCAGTATGCCCCATACTACAACGTGCTGATGCGGGACGACAAGCGTTTCCTGCACATCCGCATCGACTTCGCAGAGAAGTTCCCGCGCCTAGGTCTCGCGCGCCTCAAGCGCAACGATGGCTGCATCTACTTCGGCCCGTTCCCCCAGACCACAGCCCTGCGCGAAACCGTCGATTTCCTCTCCAAACGCTTTCGCCTGCGCACCTGCTCAACGCCCTGCCCTGATGCCGAAACGCACAAGCACTGCCTGGAGCATGTCATCCGTGACTGCCTCTGCCCATGCATCGGAGCTGTCTCGGAGGAGGAGTACAATGCTGCGCTCCAAAACGTCCTCAACCTTTTCAAAGGCGAAGGTGCAGTGCAACTTCTCAAGGAACTCACCGATACGATGATGAAGCAGTCCAGCGAGTTGGATTTCGAGGGAGCAGCCGCCACCCGCGACATCATCACCAACCTGAAGACTGTTCTGGAGCCAACCAGACGCTTCGTCAACCAGACGATGATCACGCGCTATGCGCAAAGCAACCCCGAGGGCATGGAAGCCCTGAAGGAAGTCCTTGGGATGGACAGGCTGCCCATGGTCATGGAGTGCTTCGACATGTCCAATATTTCTGGCGTCATGGCGGTTGGCAGCATGGTCTGCTTCAAGAACGGCAAGCCCTCCACCAACGATTACAGACGCTTTAAAATCCGCTCGGAAACCGCCACGGACGATACAGCATTCATGGCCGAGGTGCTGACGCGCCGCTATGGCAGACTCCTCCAGGAGAACCTCCCCCTGCCCGACCTCATCGTACTCGACGGTGGCGAGACGCAGGTTTCCACGGGCGTGCGTGTCTTCCGTGAAATCGGCATGCCGCCTGACCAGGTTTTCATCGGGCTAGCCAAGAAGCAGGAACTCATTGTGCGACCGTATGACGACCCCATCCTGCTGCCACGGGACAATCCTGGCTTGAAACTCCTTCAGGCCATTCGCGACGAGGCGCACCGATTCGCAAATGGCTACAACCGCGAGCTGCGCAACCAGCGCATCTACGATTCCATTTTGAGCGAGGTCCCTGGCATCGGCGAAACAAGGCGCATCCAGTTGATACGCACCTTCGGTTCCGTCCGTGCCATCGCCAAACTCACACCGCAGCAAATTGCGGAGCGTGCCCCTGGCATCGGCCTTGAAACCGCTACAAAAATCATTGAATACCTGCAAGCCAGATTAAAGAGGTAAATGCAAAAGAAAACTTTTGCAATTACCTCTAAACAAAAATACCCGTAATAATTCCCCACAACAACCACAACCATAAGGAGAAACATCATGCGTTACGAACTCATGCGTCCCAGCCAAATCAGAGAAGCCATCGAAAAGCGCTGGCCAGTCGTCCTGCCCCTGGGCGTGCTGGAATACCACAGCGAACACCTGCCCGTCGGCATGGACACCCTCGCCGTTGTCCGCTGCCTGGAACTGCTTGAAAAGGAGATGGATATCGTCATCCTCCCGCCCTTCTACTATGGTTCCGCCAGCTTCGCCGTCGAGAAGCCCGAGGGACGTGGCTCCATCCATGTGGATTCGCAGGCCCTCCTGCCCTTCGCGCGCCAGCTCTTCATGGGCCTGCTCCGCGTCGGTTTCCGCAACATCCACACCTTCATCCACCACCAGAGCGAGGACTACGCCTCTGGCATGCCCACCGACCTCGCCTTCCGCCTCGCCTCCAAGCAAATCATTATGGAGTTCCTTGACAAGACCCGCGGCGAGGGCTGGTGGGGCGACAACAGCATGGCCAACTACTACACCGATTTCGACAGCCAGGACGCCAACCCCTTCGCATGGATTCAGAACCACCCGCTGATGGACGCCAAGGTCCTGGAGAAGTACCCCTTCGACCATGCTGGCGAAGGCGAAACCTCCCTGATGATGGCCCTCTGCCCCGACCAGGTCGATATGAAGAGCTATGACAGCTCCAAATGGTATGTCGCTTCCGCCGCCAAAGCCTCCAAGGCAACTGGCGACATGGGCGTCGAACTCATACTCGACCACCTCCGTCGCGTATTGAAATAGGTTACATGGTTGTTCCCCGCGCCCTTGGCGCGGGGA